>JAFAYS010000650.1 GCA_019240175.1 Chloroflexota bacterium
GCAGCGGATCGTAGCCAACGCCGGCACCAAACACACCCTCGCCCAGCGCGCCGACATTGGCATCGTTGTCCATGATCGTCAGCAGGCCAAGCTGCTGCTGCAAGAAATCCACAAGCCGGAAGTTTTGCCAGCCACCGACATGCGTCGAAAGCACAATGCGCTGCTCGGCGAAATGCACGGGGCCGCCAAAGCCCACGCCGCAGCGGTCAAGCGCGATCTGCTGCTGCCAGCGGCGCGCCTGCTCCACGATCTGCGCCAGCATCCAGTCACGGCCACCTTCGCGATCGGTTGGCTGCGTGTGGCGCAGGATCATCTGGTTGTCCGCGAAGACCGCCATCGTGTATTTTGTGCCACCAATATCGATCGCCAGTGTATTCATAGCTTGCTGCTCCTGCTCGCCGATGATTGTACCGCCTGAGTGTGCAACTCCTCCGGCAACCCCGCGTAATTCTATGCTATTCTCGCATTTATCTGATTGGCGGCTGATACCGCACCATAAGCCGCCGGCGGCTCAAAGCGAGCCACACGCCTGGATCACGATGAGCCCGGTACTTCTGACATCCTCACAGCACATTATTGTCACAAGGAAGACTATGCTACAGCCCTTAACTTTCATGCAGGTACAATCCGCACGGATCTACAACGGACGTTTCGTCGTAATCGGCCTCTTTGTTCTGCACCTGCTCTTAAATTTTTTCCTCCCTAACTGGCACGAAACCGACTGGTTTGCATCTTCAATAAGCTTACTCGTCGGCGCGATCGTCATGTACTTCTGGAACTGGCAATTTGGTCTGACAGTAGCATTGGGCCTATCGCTGAGCCGAGTGTCCTGGTCCGCGCTGCGATACGTCTATGATGTGGACTTGGGCGACCCATTCTTTGCGATACCGGCATTGTGGCAAGCGCTCTTCGGGTTCGGCGCATGGTACATCGCCGACGCGCTGTATGTCCGGTTCCGCGCCAGGCACGCCGATATCCCAGCTAATACGCGGAGCTTTAGCCCTCTCAATGGACTCTTCATCGCCCTGCTGCTCGGCCTGAGCTTTACCTTGAATGGTTATGCCAACAGCTACTGCGGAATTAGTGATCCGATCCGCTATGTAGCTGGTTGTCGGCGCTCCGTGAAGGTCAATCCCATCCAACAAGCGGTATTCTCTGCGAACGGTGAGGTGATAGCGACTCAAAACGGTGGTGCGATCGATGTGCGACGCGTGAACGATGGCAAAACCCTGGGCAGAGGATTTCTTGTTGGTACCTACTCAGACGATCTCGCGCTTTCCCGCGATGGGCAGGTATTTGCCACGCTCGTCCAGAACCGTATTCGCGTCTGGCCATCGAGCGCTGAACAAGAAGATCTGTCCTTCTCTTTCAGGTCTGACACAGAAGTAGTCGAGGGTATCGATCTTTCACCCGACGGTACGCTGCTCGCCGCCGATCTGTTTGATACGCTGCGCATCTGGCGCATTGCGGATAACAGCGTGCTGCATGAGTTCCCGCTGCTAGAGCCGACTGATACCGTTGTGTTCTCGCCCGATGGCAAACTCCTGGCGACCAATGACGACGACACGATCAATCTGTGGGATATCGATACCGGCAAGATCATCCAGACAATGCCTCGTATCAGTCTGGTACGCCAGATCGTCTTTTCCCCGGACGGGCAATTGCTCGCCGTAGGATACAATACCGGCGGTGATGATGGTGCGATTCATGTTTTCACCACCGCCGACGGCATGCTGGTTCATTCCTTTACACCAAGTGCAGATGTCGCCAGCATTAACTTCAGCCCAGACGGCACACGGCTGATCAGCGCTGCGTTTCGTATTAGCTCGGAGCGTCTCATCAATAAGGGTCTTCAGGTCTGGAGCCTCCAAACAGGGGATCAGCTTAAAAGCCTGTCGCAGCCCAACGACCCCGGCTGGACTGGCGGGATCGCGATGCTGCCCGACAATCGCACGATCGTGGTGCATGACGGCGACCACCTGTATTTCTGGGATATTCCTGCCGCCGCGCCCTGACACTGTGCACGCTGGCACACGATTTGCCATGCGATCAAGCAAATGGCTGCGTATGCACACCACCAACCAGCCGATTCGACCAGCGCAAGGAGGTCGTGAGCATGGGTGAAAATATTGTCGGCTTGTTCAATACAGAGGACGAGGCCCAGGCGGCGATGAGGGAATTTCGCGCCGCCGGCTTTGGCGAAGGCCAGGTCAGCGTCATTCAGAAGAATACCTCGGCAGCGCTCGACGCCGTGGTGCAGCGCGCGGATCAGACCGAGATGGAGACCGACGAGTCATCTGCTGTCGGCGTAGAGCCAGGCCAGCTGGTGGAGGCTGCCGAGCCCGGCGGCGTGTATGTCATCATTCGGGCGCACTCCGACGAAGAGGCCCAGCGCACGCTGGATCTGCTGAACCGCTTCAACGTCGCCAATATCGAGCACCGTGAGCAGTCCTACCATGAGGGCAGCTGGCAGCCGCTTGATGAGACAGCTGCCGAGGTTCAGCCTCAGGAGCGCACCGCTTAAAGCTTGTGCGGCACCTACGCGAAGTAGTGCCGCACATCATCCGCTACTTTGACCGCGCCCAGCGCCAGCATCAGTTTGACGCGCGCCTTCGGTCCGTTCAGGCCTGGCGCAAACAAACAGCCCAGCCGCCGCAGATCGTGGTACGCGCCGACATAGCCGTACTCGTCGCCGAGGTCGCCCGCTGCGGCGCGGCTTGTGATCACCACCGGAATACCTCGCGCCCGCGCATTCTGGATCAGCGGCAGCCACCACGGCGGCACGCGACCGCTGCCCAGCGCCTCGATCACAATGCCACGCGCGCCGCTTTCGATCGACGCCCGCAGCAGCCGGTCGTCGCAGCCCTGCGTCACCACCAGCAGATCCACGGGCTCTTCCAGCCGATTCAGCGCGATGCTCTCGCGCTGCCCGACGCGCTGGAAAAACACCGGCACGCCGCTCGCCGTGGAGCCAACCGGCCCGCCACTGGGAGCAGCAAACGCGCCCAACGCCTGCGAATGAACTTTCTGGACCTGCGCCGCCGCAAAGATCTGCTCGTTGAAAGCCACAAGCACGCCCTGATCCTGCGCCGCCTCCGAGCCCGCGATGCGAATCGCCGCCGCGAGATTGGCAATGCCGTCGTAGCCCACGGCGTTAGCGGTACGCATCGCGCCGGTCACCACGATCGGCTTGGAGGCGCTGATCGTCAGATCGAGCAGATAGGCGGTCTCTTCAAGCGTATCCGTCCCATGTGTCAGCACCACGCCCGCCACGTCGGGAAGCTGCACCCGCGCCTCAACGCGCCGGATCAACTCCATGATCATCGGCGTGGTCAGATGGCTGCTGGGCAAGTTCGCGAACTCTTCAAAGACAACCTGGTACTCGTTGCGCGGCAGGAGCGATAAAAAATCCTGGCCTTTCAGGCTAGGGACCGCGCCGCCCACCATCGGGCCGCGCTTCATCGCGATCGTTCCGCCAGTTGTTAAACAAAGTATATACGACACTCAACGTGCTCCTTAAATGGACGTGATACCTGCGTGAGGCGAGGAGCAGAACGTATAAGGCTGCTCGTGCCATTATACGCCGCGCATGTCCGCCCGCGCACTAGCTTACGAGGCGATGTAGCAATAGTACATTCGTCGCGTGTGCGGCGGCAATGCTGTGGCCTTGCTCGGCGTTTGGATCGCGCAGCCTCAGGATCGCCGCGCCACGTACATCTCGCGGAGACTGCGCTCGTTGGGCGGCTGCGAGGTGAAGCAATCATAGACGGCCTCGACAACAAAGCCGGCCTGCTCTAGGTAGTGCCGCACAACCGGCTGCGCATAGCCGCGCTCGACATGCACCTCGCGAAAGCGCCGGTAGCGTCCAGGCGTGACCTCGACGAAGCCGGTCAGCACAAGCGTCGACAAGCCGCTCGCGTGATCGTAGTGGCTCTGCATAATCTGCGTGCCGGCGTCAAACTCCTCGACTTCGACGCCCTGCCAGTAGTGCTCTAAAAAATAGTCGGTCGCCAGATCGAAACAGAAGAGGCCGCCCGGCACCAGCGCTCGCGCCACCGAGGCAAAACACTGCCGCAGATCCGCGTCGTCGGTCAGATAGTTCAGCGTGTCATAGCAGCACGTCACCAGACCCACACGCGCATCGATCGTAAAATCGCGCATGTCGCCCTGGGCAAAGCGAATATCCAACTCTTCCTCAAGCTCGGACACCTTGCGCTCAGCCTCGTCCAGCATCGCCGCCGACCGATCGATGCCGAGCACAGCCCAGCCGCGCTCCGCCAGCATCAGCGCCAGTGTGCCTGTGCCACATGCCAGATCCAGCATCGAGCGACCCGCGACCTGGTGCGTGCGCAGAAGATCCCGCAGATAAATATCCATCAACAGCGAAAAGCTGTTCTGTCCTGAGCGATCGTAGATCGCCGCGTATTCCTCGTATTGCATAGTGACGTTATTGTAAGGAACAAAAGAACAAAGAAACAAGGGAACAAACGGAGAACCTAGAACCTAGAACCCAGAACCTAACGGAGAACAAAGACGTCCAGAGGGCACTCGGAACCGAGAACAAAAGCAAGTACCGAAAACCTCCCCTCGCCTGACGCAACCGCGGGTGCCCTCTGGGCGAAGGCTTGGCGAGGTTCGGGGAAGGGGTGCTGAGCACAGCGAAGCGGGGTGAGGGCCTGAGCCTTTGTTCGTTTGTTCGTTTGTTCCCTTGTTCCTGCGTTTTCCGTGGTATGCTTAAGTCTCAGATTCGCCACACAAGTTTAAAGACGATACATGCAGTTGATCGAAACCGGCAACCCGTGGGGCCGTGTCCTGGCCGTTATTCTGGCTGTGCTCGTGATCGCGCTGGTGATGCGCTCGCCCTCGCGACCGGCGATTGTTGCCCCTGCCGACGCGCTGGGCACATCCAATGTTTCCACTGGGCTAACCGGCCAATTCCAGGTTCGCCCGCAGCCGTCAGCGGCAGCCCCGCCCGCGCCTGTCGACGGCAAGATCGCGGTCATCAGCGATGGCATGCTGGCGCTCTACACCGCCGATGGCTCGTTCACGCCCGAGCAGGTGCGCAGCCTAGCGCAGCCGCTGAGCGAGGCGCTGCGCTACGTAAGCGATCGAACGGGCATGCAGCTGAGCGCGCCGGTCAGCATTATCTTCGAGCGCCGTGCGAACTGCGGACTCGACGGCGCGGCCTACACCGAGCGTCGCACGATCCTGCTCTATGCCTGCCCCGATACGCCCACCAACCGCGCGGTCAACATCTTAGCGCACGAGTTCGTCCACCAGCTGGCCAACGATCACTATGGCCCGGCGCACATGCAGGCCGATCTGATTCTGAGCGAGGGCCTGGCAACCTGGGGCGCCGGCAAATACTGGCTGGGCCGCGAGTCCGACTTCCGGGGCTTCGTGGCGCACAACTACGCCTCGGCGCTGCTGCCGATCGGTAGTCACTACCGCGACTACGGCACGCTCGACGCGATGAATCGGCTGTACTACCAGTGGGCATCGCTGGTGGATTTTCTGATCACCACGCAGGGGCGTGAAAACTTCGATACACTGTATAAGAGCGGGCACGGCATGTCGCCCAACACCGCCGACTATCAGGGCGTGCTGGGCAGCGATCTGGCCGGCGTTGAGCAGCAGTGGAAGGAGTGGCTGAGCCGCTAGCGCTATGAATATTGTTATCGATCTTTTGCCCTGGGAGCAGATTTTCCTGGGATCGAGTCTCGGCCTGGTGATCACATCGATCGCAAGCGGCATCGCGTTGCTGCGCCGTCGCGCGCTGGGGCCCGTGCGCTGGCTCTTGCTGACGCTCTTTGCGGTCGGCGCGATTCTGCCGTGGCTAGCGCAGCCACGTTTTGGCGCTCGGCTGCGACGATCCAGCCAGACCAACATCGCCACGACCAACGACGACGCCGACTGGCCTGAGCTCAAGCCGCGCCGCTACGATCGTTCGGCGGCGGAGGTTGCGCAGGCGGCAGTGCGCAGCTTCGATCATCTGGGCTGGCAGCTGGTCAGCCAGGAGCC
>JAFAYS010000832.1 GCA_019240175.1 Chloroflexota bacterium
GGGCGCTCGCTCTACCGGATGCTACCTGCGGCGTGTCGCTGTTGTCCTGCGCGAGGACTACACGATCCGCATACAGGGTTCGAGCCGAGCGCCCGCACACCAGGCTAGCGCGGCAGTTTCGGCGAAGAATGTAGTAGGCATGAACCCTCCTTCTATACAAATGCGGATACGTTAGTCTATCAAACCGAGGCCAGCATAACATGCGACTTCCGACCGATCAACCACACGGCCCCGGCAAAGTTCGCCGAGGCCGTGCTTGGATCAAATATCTTTGATGCTTATGGTCTGGGCGGAGGGCCGCCAGGACCGCCGGGTCCACCGCCCATTGTATCCGCCGCGCCAACGCTGGCATCCGCCAGATCCAGACCGATATGGAACGTCCCATTGTAGCCCTGGTTGGCCTGCGCCAGTGCGATCATGAGCTGATCGCCGCCGTTGCTGTAGATGCCGTCGTTGGCGTTAGTGGTGTCGCGCTGGCCACTGTGGCCGGTGTACGGTGCCTGGGTGTAGATCTGGTCCGAGATCGTATCGTCGAAGTACATCTGCGAGGTGAACTCGTAGTCGTTGCCGTCGCTGCCTGTGGTGCGAACCTTGAAGTGAATATGCACCGCGCGACCACGATACCAGCCGGGATAGATCGTCGTGAACTGCACCTGCCCGTTGGCATCGGTCACCTGATGACCACGCAAAAAGTTCTCGTTGGCGGTGCCTTCGCCCTCAAACGCCGAGTACACGCCGCCCGCATCACAGTGCCAGATCTCAACCGTAGCGCCCTCGATCGGCGTGCAGCTATTAGCGCTGATCTGCGAGACGCGCATCGTCAAAACGAATGGCAATCCTTCTTTAACGGTGCCGCTGGTGGTATCGCTGCGAATGTCGGAGCGGTTGAGCTGCACATCGGCGTAGTACGGCCCCACCGTCTGCTCAGGGCTGACCACGCAGGTCGGCAGATCGCTCACGGCTGTTGTGGCTGCCGCCGTCTCGTTGAGGCCAGGACTGGCCGCCGCCGTCGCGACAGCTGTCGCGGCCTCGGGGTTGAGGCTGGCCGCCGCAGTACCGGCTGCGCTGGTCGCCTGGGTTATGCCGCCCGACGCTGCGCCACAGCCGGCCAGCATCGCCGCGCTGGCCGCGCCAATCAGCGCCAACGCCTCGCGCCGACTGAGCAGCCGGCCAATCTGACGATCATCATTATCCATGAGAAGCTCCTTGTACGCTGTTGCCAGCAGGTTCGATGCCATCTATCAACACGGCTGCCGCGCCGGTGAAGCTGTGTCATGGCGAAAGTGTAGCAAACGCAGATGTAGAAGCTGTGTAGAAGCGATGAAGAAAGTATGAAGATCGCCAGCAGCAGCGGCCAATAAAAAAACCCTTCCCGCCGGCGCAGCGCCGACGAGAAAGGTTGTACCCGATCTAGCTACTTGATCAGCCTTTTTTGACGCCGGTCACGCCGATCAGACCAGGGCCGCTGTGTACGCCGATCACACCGGTGAGCTGCGACACGATGATTTTGTCGCGGGGATGGAGCGAGGCCAGCTGGTTGGCAAACTCCTCAGCCAGTGGCGCGGCCTGGCTGTGCAGCACCGCCAGATGCTCATAGGGAGCCTCGGCCTTGGCCAGCTCCACCATGCGCGCGATCGCCTTCTTGTGTGTGCGGACCTGCTCGGCGGGTAGCACCTCGCCCTGAATCTGAATCATGGGCTTGACATTGAGCAGTGTGCCCAGAAACGCCCGCGTGCGCCCGATGCGTCCGCCGCGCTCCAGATACTTGAGCGTGTCCAGCACCGCCCACAGCCGAATCTTGGGAACCATCGCCTCCACAGTCGCCGCGATCTCATCCAGGCTTTTGCCCTCACGCGCCAGCCGCGCCGCCTCAATGCCCAGAAAGCCGGAGCCCAGCGAAACGCTGCCTGTATCGATCACGCGGATCGGCACGTTCGGCACCATTTCTTTAGCCTGCTCTGCCGAGCGCACTGTGCCGCTGAGCTTGCCGCTGAGGTGCACCGAGATAATGCCATCGTGATCTTGCGCAAGTCGCTCATAGGTCTCGGCGAACAGGCCCGGCGACGGCTGCGACGTCGAAGGATGCACATTGCTTGAGACGAGCCGCTGATAAAACGCGTCGCTCGACATCTCCACGCCGTCGAGATACGAGTCGTTGCCGAACAAGATCGAGAGCGGAACCACGGAAATGCCAAGCTCTTCGCGCATCGACTGCGGAATATCGGCGGTACTGTCCACCACCACTGCTACTGCCACTGTATCCTCCTTAGGATGTACGACGAGAACAAAAGAACAAAAGAACAAAGAAACAAAAGAGAGCCAAGAACCGGCGAGAACAACGAACAAAAAGATCTTAGTAAAATCCCTTTGTTCCCTTGTTCGCCTGTTCCTTTGTTTGCCCGCAGGGCCAACTCCTAGCCCTCGTAGGCCGCCACACCCATCGCGCCCGGCCCGAGATGCGTACCCAGCGCCGGCCCGTACTCAGCACACAAAACGTTGTCGCGCGGAAAGATCAGCATCAGCTTGTCCAGCAGCTTATCCACATCTTCCGGCGTTGTGCTGTACATGACCGAAACCTCATGCACATTGGGAAAATCTTCGATAAAGGTGTAGAGTCCGTCGATCGCCTTGGCGCGGGTGCGCGTGCGCTCAT
>JAFAYS010001059.1 GCA_019240175.1 Chloroflexota bacterium
CGCCGTGTAGTAGAACGTATCCGTGCCGACATAGCCCACCGGCGAGGTGTACACCGCCCGATCGTCGGTCAGATTGCCGGGCGTGCCATTCGTGTTGATCGTGACCGTGCCACCACGGAACGACGTAAAGGTAACGTACTGCAAGCCGACCGGATTCTCATTCGGATCGAGGTCGTTAGCCAGCACGTTGATCGTTGTTGCGATGCCACTGACCGCCGTTGCGGTGTCATCCGTTGCCACCGGCGGATTGACATCACCCGGCGTTGCGACGGTGCCACGGGCGATAATGCCGATGGTGCCGCCGACCAGAATCGAGTCGGCCGCCGTGGGATTATCTGCCGCGATGTTTTGCTCGACGGTCAGCGCGGCGTTGCCTTCGAGCTGGAAGGTGCCGGTCTGGTGCAGCACGCGGATCTCGCGGTTGGTGCCCGGCGTCGCCGTGGTGGCGGTGTTGTTGGTCAGCGCCAGGCGCAGGCGCGCTGCCGCGTTGTTGGTGCGGAACAAGAAGCCAGCCTCATTGGCGTTGGGGTAGGTCACCCCGTTGGTGATGGTGTTGTTGCGCACCATGGCGTCGATATCGATGCTGTTATCGGCGAAGATGTACAAGCCCGATGCCGCGATGTTGCTCAGCTGGTTGTCCGCGATCAGCACGTTGATCGTGCCGTTCAGGTTGACATTGTTGCTGATGCCGGGGATCACCACGATGCCGCGGTCGAAGTCGTTGCTGCCGATGTTGGTCAACGTATTGCCGACGATCCGCGCGGTGATGCTCGGCGTGCTTGGCGTCGTGGTGACGCCACCCATGTTCACCTGAATACCGTTACCGCTGCTGATATTTCGGATGATGTTGTTGCTGATCGCCACGTCGAGCAGCGCGGTCGTCGAGCCGTTGAGCGTTTCGGCGACGATCGCCTGGTCCACCGTCGTGATCGTGTCGATCGTGTTGCCGACGATCTGCGCGCGCACCTGGGCCGCCTCGTTGGCCGCCACGGCGACGGCACGGCTTTCCAGCTGCGTCAGCGTATTGCCCACGATCGTCGCGCGTCCGTTGACCGTGCCGCGCATTTCGATCGAAATCGCCTGATCCGTCGTGTTGGCGTTGAGGCCGTTGTCGGTAATCGTATTGCTGACGATCGTAAACGTTGGCTGCGAGCTGCCCTGGGCAGTCACCTGGACCGCGTCGTTGGCGATGTTGCGGAAGGTGTTCTGGTACAGCACGACATTGGGCGTGCCGCTGCCAATCACCAGCTCGATCGCATTGTGGCCGGTGTTGTCGTTGCCGATCGGATCGAACGTGCTGTTGACGATCACCAGGTTGGCGAACGCGTTGAGCCGGATGCCGTCCTCGTTGGTCGTCGCGACGTTCAAGCCGTTGACGATCAGGCTGCCGTTGAACGCGCCGCTATTGGTGATCTTGGTGCCCGCACCGTTGAGGTTCACCGTGCCGGGACCATCGACGGCCACCAGTTGCAGGTTGCCGGTGCTGCCACCAATGGCGCTGCCCATCAGGCTCAGATTGAGATTTTCAGTGTAGGTGCCGGTTTTGATGGCAATCGTGTCTCCAGGGCTGGCGTTATTGATCGCTGCCTGAATCGTCGTATAGTTGCCGCCACCACCCGGATTGACAACGATCGTGGCGGCTGAGACCGGCGTTGCTGATGGGAAGATCAGCACCAGGGCCATCAGCGCGATCACAGCGATCGTCCACGGGGCCAGTTTACGCATGAGTGAGTGCTCCATTTTCGCTAGCGAGGTACCACGCGGACACACCCGGCACACAGTAGATCGTTAAATTAAATCAATGCTTGTCGCGAGTGAAAAATCTTACCTCAGAATGCGCCGCCGTGATCGCGCACGTAGCTACCGGACGTCGGATCGCCTCTGCGACCCGGTACCGGTAGCCAGGTGGTCGGAGTTCGAAATCGCCGAAGGCGCAACGCTTGGGGCAAAAAACCGCGCCTTCAGGGCCAAGCGGATGCGTCTAGTTACGCGACGGGTAAATACCTTCCATACAAATAATATAGTTCACGCCAAGGTAGGGCTGCATATTGTTATGTGGCTGGCTGCCGCCCGCGATGCCGATCGTGGTTGCTACAGCACCGGGGTTCATCGTGGTGTTGGTGGTGGTGTTGTAGGGCGAACCACTGGAGACCGAGCTCCAGTAGTTATTGGTTGGCTCAGTTTTGTCGCCGGGACCGCCAAAGCCTGCGTCAAACGCCCGCGTCGCGGTCTGCGCGGCGTGGTTATGCGCCGGCATCTCGGTGATGATTAGCGTATGTGTGGGAGCACCGGCCACCTGGCCAAGATTCACCGCCGGCAAGCCAGGGCCTTGACCTGGGCCAACTGCGACGCGTCCGCGGAGATCCGGGAGCGCGAAGGTGGTTTGCCCGTTGCCGCCAAAGGTGGTGCCCAGCAGTGAGAAGAGGGCCGTGTTCTGTGCGATCGAGAGGATTTGGCCGTTGCAGAATGCCCAGCCGCGCGGCGCGAAATTTCCGGCAAACAAGCGGATCTCGGCGATATAGCCTTCCATGCGGAAGCCTCCTAGTGACGATGGTTTGATGGTCGTGCTGTGGTGTAGTAGTCATAGACGTGCTCAAGCGCGAGGTACCTAAAACACGGCTCGTTAACTATACGCTATGCTAGTGTTTTTACAAATAGTAGGACAATAGTACTTGGGTACTGGCAGTATTAGGTACCAAGCATGCAGAATGGCTAAAGAACATTAAATTAAAGATAAAAAGCGATTTCCTGGGTTTAGTCTCATGCTAGGCATGTATGGGTGCCAGGGCGTGGTCGGTCGCGGTTGTCGCGCCAGGTAGAGCCAGCAGCAATGCCCATGTAGCGCCATACCAGCTATCGCTCGATACTACAGCGGGGCTTATGTAGGGCTGGATTGAGCGTCTGCCGCCACCCTCAGGTTGTACTAGTACTTCGGGGTGAATAGCTTGCTAGCAATTCAGTCACGGGCCACGCATAGACTATGCGAATCGCGGTTCCTCCAGGCGAAAAGGAGTCGAGTCGCGCTGCATGTGCCTGGCTCGCCTGTCCGGTGTTCACTCCTTCGGCTGCTGGTTTTTGGTTCAGGGTTTTTGGTTCTTAGTTCGATCCTCGTGCTACAATTGCCGGGCCTCCTAACTCCTTTGTAACGACAGAAAAGGCGCGTATGCTCGTTCGTGATCCAGTAGTATTTGCTCAGATCGTCGGGTTTGGAATGTTTTTCTGGCTCGGCCTGTACCTGCTTGTACGCGCCGCCTACCGCACGACGCTGATCGTTGTGGCCGCGCTGGGCGTGCTCACACAATCGCTGTTCTTCGCGTCGAGCGCGCTGACCTACACGGCGCAGAACATCGAGACGCTGGCGATGCTGGAGCGCTGGACCTGGTGGACGGCGGTGGTGCCGATCGCGCTGTGGTTTCATTTCAGCTCGTTGATCACGCTGCCGCTCGCCACGCAGCGCCGGCTGCGGGTTTTTTCCTGGCCGGCAGTGCTGGTGTATGGTTTCGCCGCGCTGATCGCGATCGGCGGCACCACCACCGATCTGTTTATACGCTACAGCAATCCGGTTGGTCAGGCCGGCTCCTATCTTTTTATCGGTCCTGGACCGCTATACATGGTTCAGATTGTCTATCTGGGCGTGGTCGCGGCGGGCGCATTCACTAATCTTGTGCGGGCGTTGCGGACAGCATCGGCGCGCGAGGCATCAGGCGATCGTCGGCTCACGCAGCAGCTGCGCCTGCTGGTGATCGGCGCGGTGCTGTTTTTGATCGGCGCGCTCTGGATCGTGGTGCGCTACAACTGGGCCATCAGGGCTTATGTGCTGCCGGGCTATTTGTTTTTGTTTGCGGGCATTGCTGTGCTGGGCTATGGTATCGCCAACTATGGCTTGCTGCTGGAAGGCCAGGATATTCGCCGCGACTTTTTCTATACCCTGACCGGCATCGGTATATTGAACGTGCTCTACGCCGGCCTGGTGGCGCTGACCGGCGCGATCTCGGTCTCGAATCTGCTGGCGCTGGTCGGCCTGGTGACGCTGACGCATACCACCTTCGATCGCTGGCGCGATGTGCTGGATCGGCTCTTCTTCACCGAGGCCGAGCAGACCGCCCGCGCCGAGGCCCGCGATTATGCCACGCTGCTGGGCACGGTGCCGGTCGAGCCTGCGATTCAGCCGTCGCTTGAGGTGAGCGAAGAGGTGCCGGCGGTTGAGGCCACCACGACTGCCGACGAGGCGATCGCGGAGCTAGAGCTCAGTAGCGGCAAAGTGTTCAAGGATAGCGTGCGTAAAGCGATCACCGGCCTGAAGAGTCCGCCGCAACTCGCCAAAAGCCCGCTGCTCACCCTGAAGCTAGTCGATCAACAGCTCCACGAGTCCGGCCTGCCTGACAACCGGCTGAATCGAGCGGCGGCGCTGCGTGAGCTGTTGATCGCGCAGATCGAGGCATTGCGCCCCCACGACGACGCCTCAGGCCCCACCGGCGAGGCCTGGCGCTTTTACAACGTGCTGTACTATCCCTACATTCAGGCGGTGTCGCGCAAAGCGGCATTGTCGGAGGCGCGGCGTCTGGCGGAGACTCGCCGGCGTCAGGGCCAGGCGCGGCCCGATGAGCTTGAGCAGGTGCTGTCGTGGCTGGCGGATGTGGATGAGGACACCTTCTACAAGTGGCAGCGCCGCGCCTCGGATACGATCGCGCTGATCTTGTGGGAGGAAAATCTCAAGCTGTCTCAGGAGCGGGCGACGTTTGATCAGTTAGCGCCGCGTCAACGTGACAGCGAATCCAGCGTGGCTGGATCTGTTCGATCGGCTGATCGAAGAGGCTAAGCTGCTCATCGAGCCGAAACAGCTGCTCAAAATCCTCCCGTGAGTACGCTTTGCGCAGCCGCGAGGCGTAGGATGTGATCAGCACTTGGAGGTAGTGCTCGACGTCGTAGTCGCGGCGCTCGGCAGCCTGCGCGGTCAGCGACGAGCCGCTGGTGTCGATGTCGTCCTCGGTCTCGTCGGGCACCCACACCGCCGCGCCGCCCTCAGCGCGAAACATCCGCACGCGCTCGCCTGTCGTCCAGTCGCTGCGCCCGGCGTTGAGCAGCGCCTCGTACTGCTGCTCACGCTGAGATGTTCGCGTGGTCTGGTAAACTTCGGGCGGTTTAGTGAGCCGCACCCGCGCGGCGACGTCTTCGGCGGTGAGCCGGCGATTCCGCAGCGCCGCGATCGTTTCCAGCAACGCCTCGCGCACACCTGGACTGTCGCCGAGGAGCGCGCAGCGTAGCGCTTTTTGCAGAAAGCGCTCGCCGAACGGCTCCGCGCGGCTGGATCGCATCGCCACGCCGCGCATAATCAGCGTGCCGCTGTAGGTCAGCAGCGCATAGTTTTTGACCTCGTGGCTAAACATCGCGCGATAGCGTCCCTCGTACTCCAAACGAATGCCGTCCGGCAGCAGCGCCGCGATCTCGGCGACTAAAGCCCGCTCTTGCTGCTCGCTCCAGGCGCTGGGCACAGCAAAATACACGCCGTCGGTATCGGCTTCCAGCAGCGCCATGCCACGCTCGCGCAGTGCCGCCACGACCTGACCCAAGATCTCACGACCACGCCGGGTAATCTCGTCCGCCGCCCGCCGATCGGCAAAGAGCGCCATTTTGCCGGCGGCCAGGTAGCCGTACGCCGAGTTGATCAAGATCTTCATCGCGGCCTGATTCGCGTCGTGCAGACCGAACTCCAGCGATCCACGAGTAGCGGTGCGCATCGCAGCTTTGTGGCCCAGTCGCAGATCGGTGAGCTTGTCGACGAGATGCAGCAGCACGCCCAGATGATCGCACTCCGGGCCGATCCCGTAGGCGCGCATCAGCGAGGGATACAGCGAGGCGACGTCGGCTTTGACCACATGTTCGGCAATGCCGGTCGCGAAGAGATGCAGCGCGCCGCCCTCATGCAGATCGTCGCCGCCGTATTTGCTATGCGCCATGCGTGGCAGCGCCGCGCCGGCCTGAAGATACGCCCGCACCAGCATCGGCTCAAGGATGCCCATCGCCGGACCTGCCGAGGCCAGCCGCTCGAAACGACGGGGAGCCATGCCGGCTAACGCAAAGGTCGCGCCGAGCAGCCGCTGCGAGATCGCATCGACTTCTGCCACGTCGTCCAGGGCGTAGCGCCGGGTGAGCTCGGGCGTTTTCCCGTAGGTTTCGAAGACCGCAGCGCCCGGCAGATACACGCGCTCCGCCGTCGCGACGCCGAAGTGTTTGGCAACATCTTTGAGCCGGTAGCTCGGCAACTCACGCGCGGCAAAATCGTAGCGCCGCACCGCGTCCAGCGTGTCGATCAGCTCACGACCGGCGATGCTGAAGCGCATGCGTTTGTGCTTGCTGGATCTGCGGCGGTACGGATCGACGTACTGCTCCATCTGCGACGGCCCGCCCTGGCGATTGAGCGCGAGCTTCATGCCCAGTTTGGCGGCGCGCGTGTCGAGGAACGGCAGATCGAAGCCGAACAGGTTGTGATTTTCGATCACATCGGGATCGCGCTCACGGATCAGCGCGCACAGCTCGGCGATCATGCGTGGCTCGTCGCCTGGCGAGGGCGCTTCCAGCGTGGTCTCCAGGCCACGGCTGTCACGAACGGCGATCATGAAGATGCGGCCACGCTCAGGATCAAGGGCAGTCGTCTCAAGGTCGAATTGCAGCCGGTGCAGATCAGCGTAGCTCAGGCCGCGAAAATACACTCGGCCGGTCGCCATCAGATACTGCTCGGTCGGCCCGACCCAGTAATAATCTTCGTCGAGATCGTAGAGGCTGCGGATCGAGCGGCCCAGGCGCTGGCTTGCGCCCTTGCAGATCGCGCGCTCCACGTTGTAGCCGGGACGCGCTGAGATCAAGAAGCCAAACGAGTCATCGGGACCCTCAAGCTCGCGGTAAGTGACCGGCGCGGATCGCGCTGCGCTGCTTTGCTCCTCAGCCAGATGATCCCCGAGATACAGCAAATCGTTGAGGGTGGCGGCGAAAAGCCAGGGCCGGAAGCGGGCGCGTGTACAGTGGATGCGATCGTCGAGCCGCTGCCAAACCACCGCCCGACCGTCGCGCTGCGCCCACACCGAGACGATGCCCGGCCAATTCTGTGGATCGTCCGGGTCCAGCATTCCGGGTAGATGAGGGTTCCAGATGTCCGGTTGCGTCAAAGTATTCCCGCTTGCGTGGTTGGCCAAAGACGACGAAATCGATATAGCGACGGTGTTCCTCGTCAATTCCTATGATACCTGTGATGTCCAAATCGTCAACCAGCCCACGCCAGAATGTAATATCGGTGCTCGTTTCCAGTGTTTCCCGGTATTCTTTGCCCATATTGCCAAAGTTCTGAATCACCTGCGGATCAACACTGGTCACAATGAGTTTCTGCACTAGCCCTGCTTGTTCGTCGCGGTACTCAGTCAGCAATTGCTTGAGCGCATCACGTTGCTGTGTGTAGTAGGCTACTTCATCAGCATCCAGGTTGTCGGTGAGCCGGTCAAGCGTGCGATTGAACTTGCCCTGCACTTCTTCAAGGCGGCGGTCAATGTCCACGATCTGCTGCTGCATTTCCTCATTGGCTCTGGTGTCTTGCTCATGTTGAAGTTGCCACCAGCGAAAGAGCCGATCGGGGTGGAGCAGCAGTTCTTTCACAAACCGTTGGGTCAATTCGTCAATGACCTCGCCACGCACGCATGGATTGGTACACCCGTTCCCCATATTCCGCCTGCGTTGCCCGCTGCATCGGTAGTAGAAATAGAAGGGGTCGCGGGCTTTTGGTGCTACTCGATAGGAATAGGAACAGATGCCACAAGTTAATCGGCGTGACATAAGATACGAGTCGGGCGCTGTTTTCCTGGCAAAGCGACGCTTGCCCACGGACAGCATGTGCGCAACGGCTGCGGCTTCTTCCTGGCTGATGATCGGCGGGATCGGCAAATGGAAGGGTTGGCCGTTCACGCTAAACTCGTAATCTCCAGCGTATGCTTGGTGATTGCGGAGGATGATATAGATGTTGTTCGGGAGCCAGAGGTTTTGCCCAAGTTGCCGACTGGCATATTGCTGTTTTTGACGATATTGCTCTTCATCCAAGCGCCCGGCCTCATATTTGCGCTTGTAACCTGCCATCAAATCGTCGTAATGGATCGCACCCGGTGTTTTGATGCCACGCGCCTGAAGCGTCTTGGCGATCTTGCTTGGGTTAATATGCTGAACTCCATAGGCAAGCAACACTTCACGGACAATTGGCGCGTACTCACCGAGTACATAGCCTGTTTTGTGCTCATTGAGCGCGTAGCCATACAAGGGGCGCATATTGCCTACCAGACCGCCTTGTGTGGCCTTCTTCATCTTGCCTCGTCGCGTCCGCTCAACGATCTTATCCCGCTCAAAACTTGAGAACGTGGTCTCGAAGTTAAAGCGCAGCTTATCTTCGGGCGTGTTTTTGACATTGGTTCCCCAGGCAACAATGTGCAGTTCCACGCCATACTCAACCATTTCATCAAGAAAAATCTCGCCAACACTGACTTTCCGTGCCAGCCGGTCCGTGGCGTAGATGATCACTGCCTTGATTTTCTGCTGCTTGATCAGAGTTCGTATCTTACCGTAGGCCGGTCTATCAAGTGCTCTGCCGGTGTAGTCCTCGCGAAAAACGTACTGGTCAGGCACAACAAGTCCATTCGTCCGAGCATAGAGCAATCCCGCATCAATTTGCGAGGATACGCTGTAGGCATCATCGGTTTCTTTTGAGGTCCGGCCATAGACGGCTGCCAGAAGGGTATTCATTATGCTTCCTACCCAATCACTAATTACTGCTGACTGAGTAGCGTGGGTGGTACAGGTGAGGGATTATTGCTACTACTTGACAGTATACACCTTCCGATTCCACAGGTGTAATACCTCTTTTGAATCGATTGGCTGCTATCGATCGATGAGAACTATAGCTCCCCAAGGGCCAGGCATGTGGGCTGATTTTCCCGGCTCGGGCTTCACGCTACCACAGAGCACCTTCCACCGTCGAAGGGTGTGCCATCGGCTGAAAACTTCCTCGATCCCTACGGGCTACCCCTGAGGAACTTTGCATCCGACGCTGCCGCGCCCTTGATCGGTGGAGCCTTCTTCTGTGGTGAGCGAGCCTCGTGCCGAAGGTAGTGAGGCAGCCCGCAGCCTGGCGTTCCACACCACACAACGCCTCATTGCGACTGGGGGATCGCAAGGTATGA
>JAFAYS010001088.1 GCA_019240175.1 Chloroflexota bacterium
AGGAGCTTGCTTTGAAAAGGTTGATGCTGGTCGTCCTGATCCTGTGCGTGCTGATCGTGGCCTGTAGCGCCGAAAATACTGCTGAGATCCAGCAGACTGCCACGCAGCTAGCTGCTGCCAGCCCAAGCAGCGCTCCGTCCGCTACCACCGCGCCCGCGTCGCCGACGACCGCGCCCAGCCCATCGCCCGCAACCGCCACGCCGATCGTTGTGGTCACGCCAGAGGCTACTACATCAGCTCCGCTGCTACCGGATCTGCCCGCCGGCTGGACCAAAATCGACGGTGGCGGCGAGACGATGTGCGCCCGTGGCACGCCCTACTCGTTCTGGGTGCGGCCCGGCACGATCAACAAGCTGCTGATCTTTTTCGAGGGCGGCGGCGGCTGCTGGGATGCCGAAAGCTGTCGCGCGGGCAGTACCTTTTTCGATGATTCGGTCGATCAGGGCGACAGTCCCGAGCGCCAACGCGGCATCTTCGATCTGGACAATCCCGACAATCCTTTCAAAGATTACTACATTGCGTATGTGCCCTACTGCACCGGCGATGTGCATATGGGTAACAACGTGCATACCTACACCGCCGACTCCGGCGAGCAGGTCACGATCAACTTCAAGGGCTTTGTGAACGGCTCCACGGTTTTAGAGTGGGTGTATGACAACGTTGGCTCGCCCGAGTCGATCTTTGTCACCGGCTGTAGCGCGGGCAGCGTCGGCTCGATCACCTTCGCGCCGTACGTGATCAACCACTACCAATCGTCGCGCGTCTACCAGCTGGGCGACTCCGAGGCGTTTGTGTTTGGCCGGCCCGTCGAGCTCCAAACCGACTGGCGTGCCCACGACAATTTCGCGCCGTGGATTCCAGCGCTGAGCCAGATCCAGCCGGGCGATTGGAGCGCCGAAAAGTTCTACACCGCGATCGCCAATCACTATCCAGCGTACTTTTTCTCGCAGTACAACACCGCGCACGATTCGGTGCAGCAGCGCTTTTTCAACGCGGCGGGCGGTGTCGGCGTGTGGGAAGAAGCGCTTGACAGCAGCATCAGCCAGATTCAGGCGAACGTGCCGAATTTCCGCTCGTATCTGGCGGGCGGCAGCAGTCATTGCATCCTGCCCTTCGACTCGTTTTACAGCCGGCAGTCCGATGGCGTGAGCTTCCGCGATTGGGTCTCCGCGATCGCCGAGGGCCGCGAGGTTGAGAATGTGCGCTGTACGCAGTGCGAGCAGGATTAGTGATGCTGGCTGAAGGTGAGAATTGGAGCGACGAGTAACGTGGGGGCGTGGGGGGTGCCGAAGGTAGCCGAGCGGCGGAATGAGCAGAACGCGGCGCTGGAGGGTGTTGCGGCGGCACGTTAGCCTGCTGGTGATATGGCTCTCAGGTGAGGCTACCCTCATACCTGGACATAACGAGTATAGCACGCCAACCTTACCGGCTACCTTACCGGGCCGATCGTCTGCACGTGGCGTGCCAGCTCAGGAATCGTTCAGATGCCGCGCAATTATAAACACAGGATGTTAGATCTTCATGGATAAATCCAAGCGTCGTGCGCTGCTGGTCGGGCTGCGCGTAGTGATCAGCGCCGGCCTGCTGATCTACCTGCTGCTGCAAGTCGAGCCGGCCAGACTGATCGCGATCTGGCGCGACCTGCTACTGCCGCTGGTGCTGCTCTCGATCCTGCTACAGATCGGCGGTGTGTTTGTGAGCGCGCTCAAATGGTGGCTGCTGCTGCGCGCCCACGGTCAGCATGTGCCGTATCTGTGGGCCGTGCGCGCCTACATGATCGGCCAGTTTTTCAATAATTTCCTGCCGACAATGATCGGCGGCGATGCGATCCGCGTGTATCAGCTCAACCAGCGGATTGGTCAGGTCTCGACGGCGCTGACCTCGGTGTTTGTCGAGCGGCTGCTGGGCTTTCTGGCGCTGACGATCATCGCCGCCGGTTCGCTGGCGCTGAGCTATCCGCTGCTGGCGTCGGAGCCCGCGCTGCTGTGGGGCTCGATCTGGTGTTTGCTGGCGGCCAGCGCGGCGCTGGTGGTGGCGCTGGCCGCGCCGCTGATCGCCCGTACGCTGGTGCGGCTGCCGCTGCCGGATGTCGCCGGCTGGCGCGGCAAGCTCAGCACGGTCGCGCAGACGCTGAGCCAGTACTACACCTATCGCCAAACGCTGGCGATCGTGATTCTGCTCTCGTTTGGCTACCAGCTCGTGTGGATCGCCGCGAATTACGCCGCCGCTCAAGCGCTGCGTCTGGAGCTGCCCTTCGCCTTCATGACCTTGATCGTGCCGCTCAGCGACATCATTGGTCTGGTGCCGATCTTCCTCAATAATCTTGGCGCGCGCGAGGGCACCTTTGTGGTGATGCTGGCGCAGCTTGGCGTCGGCGCGACCTCGGCGCTGGCGCTCTCGTTTCTGATCTTCCTGGTGCGTCTGGCGGTGAGCTTGCTGGGCGGGCTGCTGTATCTTTTCGGCGGCCTCTCCGGATCGCGGCGTAGCCTCAGCGACGATCTTAGCGCGGTGCAGCAATCGCGGCTGGCGGAAAAATCCTAGCTGGCCGAATCCTTTGGCGTGTACCTTCGTTTGTAGCTATGCAGGCCAAAAGGACCCCAGCACTGCGGAACCAATGGCACGCGCCCAAACCCATCCCCGGCTGTTACACTCTTCACTGCGTAAAACCCGGCCATTTTGTTTATAGCGGATATTTAGCCGTCCTTAAGTGCTCGTCCTCAAAAGGAGACGCCGATGCTCGATCGCATTGCGACGCTCGAACACCCAACGCCGCCGCTCGCGCTGCTGAGCGCTCCTTCTCCGCTGGCGCTCTCGGTGGTGATTCCGGTCTATAACGAAGAAGAAAGCGTGCCGGCGATCTATGCGCGCATCAGCGAAGTGCTGGCCGGCGGGCCGCAGCCTTACGCGACGAGCTACGAGATTATCTTCGTCGACGACGGCAGCCGCGAT
>JAFAYS010001226.1 GCA_019240175.1 Chloroflexota bacterium
TTCCTTTGTTCCTTTGTTCTCCATCAACTCGTGGCCGGTCGCTTATCTCGCTCCTATGACTTCGCGCTCGGGTCGTCGTCCGCCTGGTCGTCCGCCCGGCACCGGCACCGCGTTCAGCACATCGTCGATCACGTTGGCCGCCTGCACATTGCGAATGCGCGCCGCCGGATTGACGATCAGCCGGTGGCCCAGCACCGCCTCGGCCAGCGCTTTCACATCGTCGGGCGTGGCGAAATCGCGGCCCTGGATCGCGGCGTAGGCCTGCGATGTGCGGTAGAGCGCCAGTGAGCCACGCGGGCTTGCGCCGAGATATACGTCGTCGTGGTGGCGCGTGGCCGTGGTGATCGAGACGATATAGTCTTTGATCAGATCGTCGACATAGACGTCTTTGATCTGCTCCTGCATCGTCATCAGGTTTTCGGCGGTGATCACCTGGGGCAGCGTTTCAAGCGGATGCTGCTTGCGCTGGCTGTCGAGGATCTGTAGCTCCTCGTTCTTCTGCGGATAGCCGAGGTGCAGCCGCAGCAGGAAGCGATCGAGCTGGGCCTCGGGCAGCGGAAAGGTGCCCTCGTACTCGATCGGGTTTTGCGTGGCCAGCACGATGAACGGCTCCGGCAGCTTGTGCGTCACGCCGTCAACAGAAATCTGGTGCTCTTCCATCGACTCCAGCAGCGACGATTGTGTCTTGGGCGTCGCGCGGTTGATCTCGTCGGCCAGCACAATCTGCGCGATCACCGGGCCGGGCCGGAACTCAAATTGATTGGTCTGCTGATTAAAGATCGAGACGCCGGTCACATCCGACGGCAGCAGATCGGGCGTGAACTGAATGCGCTTGAAGGTGCAGCCGATCGAGCGGGCGATCGATTTCGCCAGCACGGTCTTGCCCACTCCGGGCACGTCTTCCAGCAGCACATGGCCCCGGCACAGCAGCGCGACCAAAAGCAGATCCACCGCGCGGCGCTTGCCGATGATTACGTGCTCAACGTTATCCGCCACTCGCTCGGCGATCTGTTGAATATCGTTCAAACGATCCTCCTGGTTTGGATCACGACTCGCAAATAGATGATTGGGACGGCCTGCTGAAGCGCACAAAACAAGGGTTGATGCATCCAGGACAACCCTCTTGGATTATACCAGAACATTATGTTCCCTCGTCGTACGGACTGGCGTCGCATGTGGTATACATCACCAGAAAAGCCTGTTGCGCGTTCAATCGCTCGATTATGTTCGATCTTCTGGTATAATACAGCGGCGTACGGCGTGTCCGTACCTTTTTTGATGCTTTTTGAGTGGGCGCATGGAATATCAGCCGAATCTCCAAAATATCACAGGCTCGGGTGGCGTCGTCGTCAACGTCGAGCCGGGCAGCACCGCCGAGCAGCTCGATCTGCGCGTTGGCGACGTGGTCGTGGCCGTGAATGGCCAGCAGATGCGCGACGTGATCGATTATCGCTATGCCATGGCCGACGAGGTCGTCACGGTCGATGTGCTGCGCGACAAGCAGCCGCTGCGCTTCGAGATCGAGAAAGATGCCGACGACGATCTAGGCCTTGAGTTTTCGGAGCCGCTCTGGGATCGCCTGCGCACCTGCAACAATAAATGTCCGTTCTGCTTCCTGACGCAGATGCCCAAGGGCTTTCGTAAAACGCTCTATCTCAAAGACGACGATTATCGCTTGTCGTTTTTGTACGGCAACTTCGTCACGCTGACCAATCTGAAAGAAGAAGATTGGAAACGTATCGAAGAGCAGCGCCTGACGCCGATGTACGTTTCCGTCCACGCGACCGATCCCTACATGCGCAGCGTGCTGCTGGGCAAAACCGATGCCGGCGACGTGATCGCCGATATCAAGCGGCTGGGCGAGATGGGCATCGAGGTGCATACGCAGTTCGTGGTCTGTCCCGGCCTCAACGACGGCGAAGTGCTGCGCGAAAGCATCGAGATGCTGGCTGCGCTGCATCCGGTTGTGCAGTCGATCGCGGCGGTGCCGGTGGGCCTGACTAAATATCGTTTCAACGGCAAAGCGCCGCAGTCGGTCAAAGCCGCGATCCAGGTTCACGAAAGCTCGGACTGGATCGATACCAACTGGGAGCGCCAGCCGCTGTGGGACGAAGCGTCCAGGCGCGGTGTGGCCGGCCAGTCGGCGTCGGCGAATCTCGGCTTCTGCGCGCGCTCGGCGGATAATCTGGTCACCGAGATTCCGCTGCGCACCTTCCGTGCCGAGGAGGCCGCGCGTGTGATCGATCTGCTTGAGCCGTATCAGGAACGCTTCTGGGACGAGCTAGGCTACGGCCTGGTGTATCCTTCCGACGAGTTTTATCTGCTGGCCGAGCGCGAGGTGCCGGCGGCGGATGTGTACGCCGGGCTGGATCAGATCGAGAACGGCGTCGGCATGGTGCGCCAGTTCCTGGATGAGTGGAACGTTGCGCGTCATAAGCTGCCGCCGCGCTCACGCCATCCCAAACGCCTGATCGTCGTGACCGGCACGCTGGTCGAGCCGGTGCTGCGCCAGGTGGTCGAGCGCATCGGGCGCATTCCGGGCGTCGAGGCCGAGCTCAAGGTCGTGCGTAACGATTTCTTTGGCGAAACTGTGACCGTCGCCGGCTTGCTCACGGCAGGCGATGTGATCGCGCAGGTCGCGCCGCTGGGTCCCGCCGATCTGGTGGTGCTGCCGCGCGTGATGTTTGACTATAAGGGCGAGCGCACCATCGACGACCAAACGCCCGCGGCGATCAGCGCCGCGCTCGGTAGCCCGCTGGCTATGGCGCGCCATCCGATGGAGCTAGTGCGCGCGGTTCGCTCATTGACCAAAGCGCCGGCGGCCAATCCAGCCCTCTTGCTGTCTTCGGCTGCGGCGTAACCAACGCTCGGCGTGTGGTGTGTCCAGGCACGGTACGCCGTGCCTTTGTTGTTTTGAAGAGAAAGTGGAGTTATATCATGCCACAACCTATCGTTGCGATCGTTGGACGGCCCAACGTCGGCAAATCGACGCTGTTCAACAAGCTGGTCGGTGAGCGCCGCGCGATCGTCGAGGACGAGCCCGGCACTACCCGCGATCGCCTGTACGGCGAGGCCGAGTGGCACGGTCGCGAGTTTACGATCGTGGATACCGCCGGTATTTTGCCTGGCGAAGAAGACGAGACCAGCGCCTCAATGGCCGAGATCATTCGCTCGACCCGCGCGCAGGCGCAGTTGGCGATCGACGAGGCCGACGCGATCTTGTTTTTGGTGGATGTCAAGTTCGGCATCACCGCCGCCGACGAGGATGTCGCCGAGCTGCTGCGTCTGACCAGCAAGCCCGTGATCCTCGGCGCGAACAAAGCCGACTCGCTGGAGCGTGTGCAGAACGCCGTCGAGTTTTGGAACCTGGGCCTGGGCGAGCCGATCCCGGTCAGCGCGTATCACGGCACCGGCACCGGCGATCTGCTCGATGCGCTCTACGAGGCGCTGCCGCCTTTCGAGGAAGATCCCGAGGAAGAGTACGCGCTCAAGATCGCGATTGTCGGACGGCCCAACGTCGGTAAGTCGAGCCTGCTCAACAAGCTGCTCGGCACCGAGCGCGTCGTCGTCAGCGATATTCCGGGCACCACCCGCGACACGATCGACACGGTTGTCGAGTTCGAAGGCCAGAAGATCTTGATGATCGATACGGCTGGTATTCGGCGGCGCGGTCGTATCGAGCAGGGCATCGAAAAGTACAGCGTGCTGCGGGCCATGCGCGCGATCGAGCGGGCCGACGTGGCGCTGCTGATGATCGATGCGACCGAAGGCATCACCGCGCAGGATACGCATGTCGCCGGCATGATCCTGGATGCGCACAAAGGCATCGCGGTGCTGGTCAACAAGTGGGACGCGATCGAGAAAGATAACGAGACCTTCGACTCGTGGAATAACCATGTGCGCGCCGCGCTGCACTTTATTCCCTACGCGCCGGTGCTGTTTATCTCGGCGCTAACCGGCCAGCGCATCGAGAAGATTCTAGAGCTGGCGCTACAGATCAACGGTGAGCGCAACACGCGCGTGCCGACCGCCAAGCTGAATACGATTCTGCGCGATGGTGTGCGCGCGCATCCGCCGTCATCAATCCATAAGGGCGCTCACTTACGTATCTTCTATGCAACGCAGGCTCAGGTCGCGCCGCCGGTCTTCTTGTTCTTCACGAACGCGCCGGAAGAGATCCATTTCTCCTACAAGCGCTACCTGGAAAATCGTATTCGGGAGAACTACCCGTTCATCGGCACGCCGCTGATCCTGGTCTTTAAGAGTCGCGAGGAGTAGTCCACCTCCTCGCGCCCGCTACAGATGACTGTTGTTGGTTGACGCTCCTGGTTCCGTTCGTTAAACTACCGGACACCTTTCATCTGAGGAGTAATCACGAACATGGCCACACGTCCAGGGGGCGCGCCGCGCCCCGATCCTGCACTGCGCGGTCGAGCAGTTCCCGAAAAGCGATCGTTGCCTCTGATTCCGATTCTGATTCTGGTTGGTCTTTTGATTCTGGGTGGTGTAGCGTGGCTGGTGTTTGGCGGTGGCGGCGGCGTTGCGCCTGCCGCGGTCGCTCCTGGCGGCCCTGTCGAGCAGCTGCCAACCCGCGATCACGTGCCCGATGGTCAGGCCGTCGAGTACAACACCAACCCGCCGACCTCGGGCAATCACTGGGCTGGACCCGCGACTTGGGGCATTTATCCGTCGCGACCGCCGCAAGATGAGCGCCTGGTGCATAACCTGGAGCACGGCGGCGTGATCATCAGCTACAATCCCGCCAAGGTGGATGCCGCGACGGTCGAGAAGCTGACCGAGGTGGCGCGCGATCTGCGACAAAGCCGAGTGTGTCTGATCCTGACGCCGCGCGACAGCATCCAGGACGACAAACCGATCGCGCTGACCTCATGGGGCTTTCTGGCGACGCTCGATAGCTTCGACGAGGCCGCGATTCGTGCGTTCTGGCGCGACCATGTGGCCCGTGGTCCGGAGTTCGGCGAGGGCCAGTGCGGCTAGCACATGACCGATACGCTCCAAACTGAGACGCTGCGGTTAGGGGTCGAAGCTGAGTTCGGCCCCAAACAGTTAGTTGAGAGCTTGCTCTTTGTTGCAGCCGAGCCGGTGCCGGTTCGCGATCTGTCGCGGGCGATCGGCCTGCCGCTGGAAACGATCGAGGCGCTGCTGGAAGAGCTGATGCGGGAATATCGCGCCCGTGGTATCCGCATCATGCGCCACAACGATCAGGTGCAGCTTGTCTCAGCGCCCGAGGCCGCGACCGTCATCGAGCGCTTTCTCGGAGTGCAGAGCAGCGCGCCCAAGCTTTCCAACGCGGCCCTCGAAACCCTGGCGATCATCGCCTACAAGCAGCCGCTCACGCGCTCGGGCATCGAAGCAGTGCGCGGCGTAGACTCGGCGGGCGCGGTGCGTACGCTGTTGCAGCGCGGCCTGATTCTGGAGGTTGGCCGCTTGCAGGCGGTTGGCCGTCCGGTGCTCTACGGTACGACCGAGGAATTTCTTAAGCAGTTTGGTTTGCCGAGCCTGGCGCATCTACCGC
>JAFAYS010001227.1 GCA_019240175.1 Chloroflexota bacterium
CAGCCGCAGCAGCCGATCCTTGAGAAATGCGCCAGCCCCTTTCCGATCGTATGATGCCGGCGTGAAATAGCCCGCGATCAGGAAAAAGCAGCCCATGAACCAAGCTTGATTGAACAGGATAAAGATCAGCAGCACGATAAACGTCAAGCCGTCGTCTTGAGGTGCCTCGATGTAGTACCAGGGAGCGCTGGCACCATACGTCACCGCCAGATGATGCATCACGACCAGGATCGTCAGCGCCACGCGCAGCGTATCGACAAACACGAGGCGTGCGCTGCTTTGTGGTGCCGGCTGCGATTCGTCTGTCGGGGCAAGTTGTGGATCTATGCGCTGGGATGGTGGTGTTTCGACCTGAGCTATCATCATGATTCCTTTTTTCAAGAGGCTGTGTTGCCGGATCAAAGGTTTGATCAGCGTGTACAGCGGCTCATATGACGAGTATAGCCAGGCTGCGCCCGAAAGGAATCCTCTGGGCGGGTGGTTGC
The DNA here is from genome assembly GCA_019240175.1 of Chloroflexota bacterium. Lineage (GTDB taxonomy): Bacteria > Chloroflexota > Chloroflexia > Chloroflexales > Kallotenuaceae > LB3-1. The sequence goes on from JAFAYS010001227.1 coordinate 486, forward strand.
GTGGGTGGTTGTGGTAGTTTGTTGAGGGAAACCTACACCAGATTCAGACGGCGCGCTTTCTCGCTGGCCTGAATGCGTGTGTTTACGTTGAGCTTGCGATACACATGCTTCACGTGATCTTTCACGGTGTTGACCGAGATGATCAGGTCGCGCGCGATCTCGGCATTGGTGTGGCCGGCGGCAAGTAGGCGCAGAACGCGCTGCTCCTGTGCGGAAAGTAGGTGTGGCTGCTCATGATCTGGCACACGTGCCGCCGCTGCGTGGGGCTGGGTAAAAGCGTTCAGGATCGTCTGGGCATAGGCTCGCAGCGCTGCATCCTCAATCGCAGGAACGAGCGATCGGAGCACACGGGCGAGCGGCGCTCCTTCGTTCACAAAGAACCGCAGAAACTTCTCGGGACAGGCTTCAGTCAGGGCGCGGAGCAGCCACTGCTGCGCTGCCTGATCGCGCTGGCCGGCAGCATGGACTTGTGCGAGGAGCACATAGACTTCCAGGAGCGAGTATCGATCGCTGCGAGCTTGTGCGGCTGCTAGCAGCTGTTCGAGCTGTAGCTGCGCGGCATCGAGCTGACCCTGAGCCAGCAGCAGCCGCGCATGGAGGATCGCTGCCAGAGCATGGCTGGTCACGGGAAGATCGGGGTGCGGATGCAGCAGCGGCTGCCAGGCCTGCTGAGCGGCGTCGACCTCGCCAAGCTCAAGCAAGATGCGGCCGTGCAGCGTCAGAGCGATCGGCACCACGATCACTGCGTACGGCGGTGATACCGACGGCAAGCGGGCAAGCAGGGCCGCCATCTGCTGCTGCGCGGTATCCTGCGCTCCACGCGCATACAGCACCTCCACAAGCTGGATCGTTGCAATCTCGGCGAGATCGTGTTGGATGTTGCGCGCCACGGCTAGCGCTTCGTTGACCTGAGCTTCAGCCGTATGGAGATCGTTCCACTCGTACGCAATCCGCGCCAGGCCAAGCAGCGCGTTGGCAATATGCTCGGGATCTTGCTGCTCGCGGGCAGCGGCCAGGCCCAGGCGATAATGCTCGTGGGCCTCATGCAGCTCTCCCAGCGCAAAGCTACTCAGCCCAAGCGACAAACGCATCTCACGCGTGAAATGCGGAATACCGACGGTTAAGCTATTAGCGTGAGCTTCACGAATGATCTGCCTGGCCGCAGCAAAATGTCCCTCGTACAGCTTTGCGCCGCCGACAATACCCAGACAAATGCTGCGCCACACAAAGATGCGCGGATCGGGATCGCTGGCCGGCAATAAGTCAAGTGCCGCCTGGGCGTGCGCTGCTGCCTCCGTGGCTGGGCCTTCGGTGAGGGCGCTCATGGCGTGGAAGGCGTGGATCGCGCCGATCCAGGCCGGCTTTCCCTGCCTGCGCCAGGCTTGCTCCGCCTGTTGCAGGAGTTGGGCAATTCGGCTTTGGATCACGTCGGGGAGGGCCGCCGATGCCACGCCGCCCTGAGCAAAGCGCAGGGTGATCGCCGACATAAGGCAGATCAGGGGATGAGCTTTGAGTACAACTTCGGGCAGCTGATCCAGCCAGCGCTGCAAGGTTTGCGACTCCCAAAAATGACCGTCGCGGTCCGCCTGCTCGATCAACTGGGCCGCTCGCTCATGCGTGTGGGCCAGCAGCGCGGTCTCGATCGCCTCCGCCGGTAAACGATGATCTTCGTACCACTGGCTCGCCAGCGCGCAGAATCGTTGTAGTGCTGCCTGGCCAAGCCGGCGCTGGGCCTCGCTGTGCAGCGCCTCGGCGAAGAGCGCATGGTAGCGGTACCAGGTGCGCGCGCCATCCAGCGAATCCAGAAAAAGCCCTGCGCGGGCGATATGTTCCAGCACGACCGCGCTGTCCTGCCTGCCGGTAACCGCGTCACACAGGCTGGCTGTCAGTCTGCTGAGCATACTGGTTTGAAGCAAAAAATCTTGGAGCGGCTCTGGCTGGGCCTGGAGAATCTCCGTCACGAAATATTCCATGATCGGCTGATGCGAGGCCGAGCGAACCGTGCGATCGTTGAGCGAGCTGAGCATGTGCTGAATAACGTCCGGGGATGCCTGCGCCTGTAGCTTCAAGCTGAGCAAGCGCAGCCCAGCCGGCCAGCCTTCCAGCGCCAGGTCGATCTGTTTGAGCGCTGTTTCCTCAATCGGTGTCGCCAGCATCTGGGAGAGAAATGCGGCGGTCTCTTCCAGCGAAAAGCGAAGATTCGCGGCATGCAGCTCGATGAGCTGGCCACTGGCACGCCAGCGCAGCAGCGGCAATCCAGGCTCGCTGCGTGTGATCAGGATCACCTGAAGCGTGGTTGGGAGGTGCTCGATAAAAAAACGAAATGTGTCGTAAATCTGCGCATCACGAATAACATGAACATCGTCAAGCACCAGCACGCCGTCGCAGCGCTGCTGTAGCAAGTCGTTGAGCAAGAGCGTGATCGCCGTTTCCAGCGGCGGCGCGACCAGCGGCACTTGCCGTGTGCCGGCAAGCAGCTGCAATGCGGCCTGGCCTAGCGCTGCCTGGCTTGATTGAAAAGCCGTGATCACATACTGCCAGAAACGTACCGGATCATTATCGCCGCCATCAAGCGATACCCAGGCGACGGACAGCGCAGGATCACTGCCGCGACGGGAATCGACCCATTGCCTGACGATGGTTGTTTTGCCGAAACCAGCCGGTGCCGTGATAACGATCAGCTTGCCGTGAAGGCCGGCATCAAGCTGGCGCAGGAGACGTGGACGCGTCACCAGTGCTGTTGCCAGCCGAGGTACGAGCAGCTTGGGCAGCAGCAACGACGCCGACGAATGCGCAGCCGTATGCGTTGCCGAGGATTTTTCGGCATGCTGAGCCGCTGGCTGGTGTGCCAGCAGGGTGGCTATCTCTTCCAGTCGCGCGATCGTGACGTTGGGTGCTGTTCCGAGATAGCGCTTGGATGTGCGCCGGCCAGTCGCGCGATAGGCGTACCAGTAGCCTGCTCCACGCGCGCGCGCTTCTTTGATCACGCTCAGACGCCCGTGCTGCCCATCAAAAGCGAAGGAGCTGTGTGCTGCCAGCCAGCTCGGCAAGGCCGCATCATCTGCGCCGAAACATTGCTTCAGTTGACCATCGGTGAACAGCTGATAGATCTGATCGGTAGCCGACCAGCGCAAGACATGCAGCGATTGCTTCGGCATAGGCTTAATCCAGAGATCTGTTTCACACCCAACACACCCAACAGGCTGACTATAGCAGCATGGGGAATCAGATGCAAGCCTCTAGCCTACCTGCGCAAACGCTCTTCTCCCTGTAGCACGTGTCGTAGCACATGATTGCAACGTGAGTGGAAGACTCATATCCTGCTTATATTGTCCGATATTTACACTGAGTCCTACATATGGATTGTCAGGACGACGAGATTGGAGCATCTATGAGTGAGCTGCAACCTCTCATCAATGGCGACGCATTGGAGTTCGATCTGGCGTTTGGTATTTCCGATACGTTTTTCATCCAGCGCTTCTCCCCGTTCAAAGAGGAGCCGCTTCAGCAGCCGAACATGCCGATCCTTGAGCATGGCGCTTTAAGTGCGGTTGCCGTCGCATACATTGATGAGCTTGCTGCCTATTATGCGCGGGTGCTGGATCGGATTGCGCTGCATCGCAAACAGCTCGATCTGAATCGCATGTATTTTGCGATCGGCCTTTGTTTCTATCAATCAGAAGAAGTGGTAGAAGTGTTCCAATTTGACGACAACATCGAACTTCGCCAATTTGTGACTATGCTTGCCACTATCGCAGCAAACCACGAAGAGCAGTTCATGCTCGATCCCTACCTGCAGCTCACCGTCCGTACGACGGAGACGGATCTGTTTATGGAGGAAACAAGTCTTGCCTCAGGGCAGGATTTCGAACGGTACCGGTTCACGAAGCAGTTATTCCAAGAGCGTCTACACCAGGCGATCGCACGGGTAGAAATGATCGAACACGCGATCGAGGTGAAACTCCAAGGCGCATATTTCGGGTTTTCGTCAGCGCTCTAAGGCGTGATGGTCAGCAGTGCTGTGCCAAAACAAGCGCAGGCTGATCAAGCGATGACCATATACGTCATAATGTTGCGCAGCACGAGGAAGATGTGCACCTGTTCTGTTTATGGACAATGACGCCTTAGAGCGGACGGCTAACGTGAGAATGTTTGGTTGTGCCACTGGTGGTCTCGTACAGCAGAACGCCCAGATCGCTTGTGTATGGACAATATTTAATACGAAAACA
>JAFAYS010000057.1 GCA_019240175.1 Chloroflexota bacterium
GCCGGCGGCGTCATCTACCGCTACGATGGCGAGACCGTCCAGGTTGCGATGATCGCGACCAGCGGCGGGGCGCGCTGGGGGCTGCCCAAAGGCCACGTCTTTGTCGGCGAAACGCCCGAGGCCGCCGCGCAGCGCGAGATCGAAGAAGAGACCGGCCTGACTGGCGAGGTGCTGCAGCCGCTCGAAACGATCGAGTATTGGTTCCGCGCCGGTCGCACGCGCATCCACAAGTTTGTCGATCTGTATCTGCTGCGCTACCAGCAGGGCGAGGTTGTGCCGCAAGAGGCGGAGGTCGACGACGCGCGCTGGTTCAACCTCGACGAGGCGATCCTCACGGCATCGTTTCCGCGCGAGCAGGCCGTGCTGGAGCGCGTGCGCGAGATGTGGCGACGCGGCGAGCTACCCTAGCCTATCTGTGTTACCATAGTATATCTTGAGACCGATGTGGAGGAGCAGCTATCTGCTCCTCTTTTGCCGTGGGAGCAAAACCTATGGATACCGCAGGACATATCTTTTCGCTACAGCGCTCAAATGGCGGCGTGCCCAAGCTGCCCATCCGCGAGGCAACCGTGACCGAGCTTGGCTTGGAAGGCGATCGCCAGCGCGATCGACGCTACCACGGCGGCCCCGAGCGTGCGCTCTGTCTATTCTCGCTGGAAGAAATCCTCGCGCTGCAGGCAGAGGGCCACCCGATCTATCCCGGCTCCACGGGCGAGAATGTCACGATCGCCGGGCTGGACTGGAATGAGCTTAAGGTTGGCGTGTGCCTGGCGCTGGGCGATGAGGTTGTGATTCAGATCAGCTCATTCGCTGTGCCGTGCAACAACATCGCCGAGTCCTTCGAGGACGGCAAGTTTGTGCGGATCTCGCAAAAAACCCATCCGGGCGAGAGCCGGCTCTACGCACGCATCTTGAAAACCGGTGAGCTACGCGTTGGCCAGGCCGTGCGTGTGGTTCCCCAGCCAGCCGCAGAGCAGATTCTCAGCTAATCCTCATGATGCAGCGCACACCTCGGCGTGTGCGCTGAGCCTCATTTCCCTCCTAAAATACAGCTTAGGGCAGTCTTTGCCAGCCTTGATCCTGGTTTTGGCAGCGCCGGCGATCGTAGATTGGTGCCATCGTAACCATCGCTCGATAAGGAACAGCACCATGCACTACCGTACGTTTTTCACCGTTGCGCTCCTAAGCCTTGTGTCGCTCACCGGCTGCGGCAGATCGCTTGAGCTAAATACGTCCTCCGCTGCAACCGCCAACCCTGCCGATCCCAGCGCGCAGATCGTTTTTAGCCGACGTATGGAAGGCATGAATAGCGATTTGTTTGTCATGGACGACACTGGAAACAACCTGCGCCAGATCACCGACACGCCACTTATGGAATTGGACCCGACGTGGTCGCCGGATGGCTCGCGCCTGGCATTTAGCTACCTCAATAGCGAGGAAACCGGTTTGGGCGGTTTTGTCGGGCAAGTCTTTAGCATGCGCGCCGATGGCTCGGATCGAGTCGGCTACACCCAGGCGGACGGCAAGACAGCGGCTCAAGGATCAATCCCAACCTGGTCGCCGGATGGCTCGCTCTCGTACGCGTACATCGGCACTATCTGGTCGATCGATCCCGCAACCTCAACTATTCGGCAGCTTACACCAGAGAGATCCGGCCCTGGGCAAGATCCGAATCCCAATATCATTACCGAGTACGACGGCTGGCTCGATTGGTCAGCGGATGGCCAGAGTTTTGTAACCTCGTCCGGCAGCAACATCGTCCATGTCAAAGCCGATGGCACGCTCATCAAGCAGCTAACCGCGCAAAGTGTCGATCGCGATCCGGTCTGGTCGCCAGATGGGACGCAGATTGCGTTTGTGCGCGATGACCAGAGCCATGTTGCAGATAATAGCGTCTCATGGCCCAACGACGTTTTCGTGATCAACGCCGACGGCAGCAACCTGCGGCAAATCACAACCACGCGTGGCATCGATCATAGTCCAGCGTGGTCGCCCGACGGCAAGCGAATTGTCTTCTCGTCTGAGGGCACGCCGCAGCCTAGTGAGGAGCCGCAACCCTTCAACCCCAACGACATTTTCGTGATCAACGTCGACGGCAGCGGCTTGGTAAATCTGACCAATAGCCCTGAGCATGAGGTAGCGCCTGACTGGCAGCCTTAAATACATTGTCTCTGGATCGCATTGGGCGCGTTGTGGACGTGCCCAATTTTTGTGTGTCGCGGGCGATAGATCCTGTTTCACTTGAGTTTATACTAAAGATTATCGGCAGAAGGCACGTGTTCGCTCGAATGTTCGCATGGTATAATGGCGGCGAGGAGCACACCCATGGATGACGAGCGTCTGGTCAGCCCCAAAAACCGCGAAGAAGATAGCGTCGCCGAAAAAAGCCTGCGCCCGAAGCGCCTCGGCGAATACATCGGCCAGGAAAAAGTCGTCGATAATTTGAAGATCAGCATTGCCGCCGCCAAAGGACGCGGCGAGCCGCTGGATCATATCCTGTTCTACGGCCCGCCCGGCCTCGGCAAAACAACCTTATGTCAAATTCTGGCCAACGAGATGGGCGTCAACGTGCGCATCACCTCCGGGCCGGCGATCGAGCGGGCGGGCGACCTGGCGGCGATTCTGACCAATCTGAAGAAAGACGATCTGCTCTTCATTGACGAGGTCCACCGCCTGAACCGCGCGGTGGAAGAAGTGCTCTACCCGGCGATGGAAGATTTCGCGCTGGATATTGTGGTGGGCAAAGGGCCGAGCGCGCGCTCGCTGCGGCTCAAGCTGCCGAAGTTCACGGTTGTCGGCGCGACCACGCGGGTAGCGCTGCTGACCTCGCCACTGCGCGATCGCTTTGGGGCCGTGCATCGCCTTGAGTTCTACTCGGTCGAGGCGATGGAGCAGATCATCCGGCGCACGGCACAGATTCTGGGCACCGAGATCGACACGGACGCCGCCAACGAGCTGGCCCGTCGCGCGCGTGGCACACCGCGTATCGCCAACCGCATCCTCAAGCGTGTGCGCGACTATGCCCAGGTGACAGCCAATAATCACATTACGCTACAGGTTGCCCAGACCGCGCTAGAGCAGCTTGAGGTCGACGAGCTGGGCCTCGATCCCAACGATCGCCGGGTGCTCCACGCGATCATCGACCTGTTTGGCGGCGGACCGGTCGGGCTTTCCACGCTCGCCGCCGCGACCGCCGAAGAGGTAGACGCGATCGAAGATGTGTACGAGCCGTATCTGCTACAGCTCGGCTTTATCCAGCGCACACCACGCGGACGCATCGCCACTCGTCGCGCCTACGAGCACCTGGGCCTGACCTACCCCGATCGCATCTCGCCCGAGGATTTGCAGAGCAGCCTGTGGTAGCACCAGCTCGCCTCGACGATTAGAAAATCACAGCCATCGAGCTATAGAAGTCATGGCGTCTTCACTAGCCAGAAGGTGGGCTGATCCGTGCCAGGGAAAGGGCGCATCGGCTGGCGCTGGGCTGCCGAGCCTACGGCACGCTCAACCCAAGCCCATGTATCGGCGTCTGCATCCGAGG
>JAFAYS010000078.1 GCA_019240175.1 Chloroflexota bacterium
TTCTAGTTACCGCATACGATTGCGGACGGGATAGTCAAGCCAGCGGTATCGCATCCGATGCGCGAGGGTGGGCTAGGCCCGCCCTTTTGTATGCGCATAAAGGAGGTGCGCCATGCCGCCGGTTCAGGATCTGGACCTGATTCTCGATCAGGTCCGCTCATTACTCGCGCACGGCCAGGTAGAAGAAGCTGCGGCGACGATCAGCGCACTCCGTCCCGCAGAGGCCGCCGATGTTGTCGCAGCGCTGCATCCCGCAGACGGCGCTGATGTTCTGGAAGAGCTAGAGCCCCAGGAGCGCGCCGATGTTGTCGAAGAACTCGACCCCGAGATCGGCGCGGAGGTGCTGATCGAACTGGACGAAGACGAGCGCACCGATGTCGCCAATCGTCTGGATGTCGAGTCGCTCTCCGAGTTCCTGGATGAGATGGCGCCCGACGATGCCGCCGACGTGCTGGGCGATCTCAGCGCCTCCAAGGCCAAAGCCGCGCTGGACGGCATGGATCAGCCCGATGAGGTGCGCGGCCTGTTGGAGCACGACGAGGAAAGCGCCGGCGGCCTGATGATCCCACACGTTGTCGCGTTCCGCCAATCGATGACCGTCCACCAGACGATCGAGTTTTTGCGCCGCGCCAAGCCCGACGAAGAAACCAGCTATTACTTGTTCGTTACCGACGACGCCGACCGGCTGATCGGTGTGGTCTCGCTGCGCCAGCTGATCGTCGCCGATCCGCTCACACCGCTGCACGAGATTATGAGCGAGGATGTGTTCGCGGCTGAGGTCGGCACCGACCAGGAAGAGTGCGCCCGGCTGCTGGCGCGCTACGATCTGCTGGCGCTGCCGATTGTGGATGACGACCGCAAGCTGGTGGGCGTGGTCACCGCCGACGATCTGATCGACGTGATCGAAGAAGAAGCGACCGAGGATATTTATCATCTGGCCAACCTGGATGCCGACGAAGACGTGTACGACAATATTTTTCGCTCGTCGCGCCGCCGTCTGACCTGGCTTTTTATCAATTTGCCGACGGCGGTGCTGGCGGGCTGGGTAGTCAGCCGCTTCACCGGCACGATTCAGCTGGTGCCGATCCTGGCGGCGTTCGTGCCGATCATCGCGGGGCAGGGCGGCAATGCCGGCATTCAAACCCTGACGTTGATTGTACGCTCGCTGGCGCTGGGCGAGATCACGCTGCGGGATAGCTGGCGCACGCTCAGCCGCGAAATGGCGATCGGCCTGGTCAACGGCCTGATCTTTGGCCTCTGTGTGGGTTTGCTGGGCATGTTCTGGCAAGGCAGCCCGATGATCGGCGTAGTCGTCGGCGGCGCGATGATGCTCAATCTCGTCGGCGCGGCGATCTCGGGCACGGTTGTGCCGCTGGGCCTGCGCTTTCTCAAAGTCGATCCTGCGCTAGCCTCGGGCGTGATCGTGACCACGGTGACGGATGTAACCGGCAACTTTGTGCTGCTGGCGCTGGCGACGCTGCTGCTGCTAACGAATACGTAGACCCAAAGCACAAGGCCGTGATTAAACCTGTAAGGGACGTATGCGATACGCCCCTTACATCATTGATCTGTCTGGCGATTGAAATGTGTTCAGAGCGTCGTTACAGCCATTTGATGCGGCGGAAGAAGGCGATCACACCGACCGCGATCGCCACCATCAGGCCGAGCGCCCACAGGTAGCCGTAGCGCCAGTGCAGCTCGGGCATATAGTCGAAGTTCATGCCGTAGATGCCGGCCACGATCGCCACCGACATCAGCACGATCGAGGTAATCGTCAGCGCCTTGACCACTTGATTCAGCTGATTCGACTGGACCGAAAGAAAGGTATCCAGCGAGCTGGCCAGCAGGTCGCGGTAGGTATCGATGGCGTCGACGACGCGGATGATATGATCGTACACATCCTGGAGATAAGTCACATCGTTCTCGTCGAAGACGCGAATATCGCGGCGCAGCATCACGTTCAGCACATCGCGCTCGGGCGTAACGACACGCCGGATCTGTAGCAGATCTTTTTTGAGCTGAAAGATCGACTCCAGCGCGGTATCGTCGAACTTGCCGAAGATCATCTCTTCCAGGTCTTCCACGCGGTCGGCGATGCGATCCATCACCGGAAAATAATCGTCGACGATTGCATCTAATAAGGCATACACCAGCGAGCCGACATCCTGGCCCAGCGGCGACTCCGGCGACTGCCAGCGCCGCACGGTCTCCTGGATCTGGTTGATCGGCTCTTCGTGAACGGTCACCAGGTAGTTCGGCCCGATGAACATGTAGAGCGGCGAGGTCGAGAAATGATACTCCTCGTCCATCTCCATGCAGTAGAACACAACAAAATAATAGTTATCGTAGCTGTCGACTTTGGGCCGCTGATGATGGCGGCTAGCATCTTCGATCGCCAGCGGATGAAAGCCAAACTCTTCGCGCAGCTTGTGAAAGTCTTCTGCGGTGGGACCGGTGATATCAAACCACAGGGTAAGATCAGGATGGGTGCGGAGATCGCTGATATCTTCGGCGGTGACTTCAGAAAGAAAACGGCCTTTTTCGCGGCACACAATTAATTCATGCATAGCAGTATCTCTTCCGGCTGGCACGTCACATGTGGAGCCCACGCTATCGTATCACGAACCAGGCCAAGGACAAGCCCCCAATCCCGGCGATCATCGCGGGCACATCGTATGCATGCACCTATGACTTGACGGCTGATCCGGTTCGCGCTCACAATAGAACAATATGAGAACGGCAAAGCGCACAATCACATCATGGCAGTAGCAACACAGCAACGACCACTTATGCATACGCTTGTCTGGCTCACGGCGGCAGCCGCAGGGCGACGTCCACGCATCGGGCCGCTTCACGGCGGTGTTGGGGCCGGGCGCTTCCAGCACGGAGAATGGGCCGCGCTGCTGAGCCGATTTACGCATATTGATGGTACGATCGACTATGGTACAATGAGCCGCGTCCGGCGGCTGCTTGAGATCTACCTTACGCGGCTGGCAGATGCCGATCCCGAAACGTTCGCCGACGCCGACGATCAGCTGGCGTTTTACCTCAACGCCTACAACGCGATCGCCGTGCATCAAGTGCTACTGCACTACCCGGTCGGCTCGATCCGCGAGATTCCCGGCGCGCTCACCAGGCCGTATCCTATCGGGCGGCGTAACGTTTCATTAAACACACTGCACGCCAACGTTCTGCGCGCCTTTGGTGACCCGCGCATCCACGCCGCCATCAATCCCGCCACGCGGGGCAGCGGACCGATCCAGCCACAAGCGTTTACCGGCCTTAGCCTACAACAAGAGCTTGATACAGCCATGCGTCGCCTACTCAGCGATCCAATCCATGGCGCACGCTGGGACGTAAAAACAAAAAGAATTTATATTTCGTCTATTTTTCGTTTATTCGGCGGCGACTTTCTCCAACCGCATATCATGCCTAGCCCGCAGGGCCTGGCCGCTGGATGGCTACGAAAAACACCACTGATAATGGTTTTGGCTGAGTACCTACCTGCGGAATTAGCGATTGCAGTGCGGCAAAACCAACCAGACGTTCGCTACATACCCTACGATTGGACACTCAACGACCGCGTGTCCAACCGCTCGTAGCAGCACCACTACACACCCGTCAACACGCCCTTTCAGCACTTCACGACACTAGTAATCCCGTTAACCAAGACTTAAGAACATTTGTAAAAATGATCTTAATAAGTTACAATTAAACAACTATTTGACCTCGTATTGATTGTCGGCAGAAGCGTATGAGTCAGTCCTCACCAGAGCCAAGTGTCTCTGCTGGACTCGCGTCATCAATCGCCGCTCTCAGCCGTGCCCATAACCGCAGTGAATTACTCGCCACCTTACAGGCACAGCTTGAACAGCACACCGATGCGCGATCCATGCAGATCATATGGAGAGCCAAAGGTTCAAACCAGAAGCTCTTCCGTAACCAGCCATCCCTGCGTTTGCCCGATCCGGGTGAGCGGCTGCAGCTAGCCGCCGGCGAGATCGTCGAGACGGAGAGCTTGACGTATCTGCCGATTCTGGTGCTGGGCAAGCTGCGCGGCTGGCTCGTCTTGGAAGCACTCCAGGTAGAGCCTGCTGTGCTGGAGCTGGTGACACACGCTGGCACAGTGTTGTCGCTGACCGAGCGCCGCGTCCCGCAGACTGAGGCCACCCGCGAGCTGGCGATCATGGACAAGATCGGCGCGATGCTTTCCAGCACGCTTCAGCTCGATCAGCTGTTGACGAATCTAGCCGAGGTCGTGCGTGAGGTTGTCACCGCCGACGATTTTTATATTACGCTGGAAGACGATCGCACCAATGAGATCTCGTTCAGCTACATGTCCTCCGAGCTCGCCGACGCACTCCCCGATCGGCGCTGGTCGCGCAGCATTGGCATGACCGGCCTGATCATGCGCACGGGCGAGCCGATCGTCACCGACGATTATCTCAAAGAATGTGCGCGACGCGGCATTACGCCGCAGGGCCCACCAGGTATGCCCTTCAGCCATGCCTGGCTTGGCATGCCGCTGCGCCACCACGACCGCATCCTGGGCGTGATGGTCGCCAGCAGCCACAATCCCTCATTCCGCTACGACGAAAACGACGTGCATCTGCTCTCGTCGATCGCCGCGCAGGCTGCCGCAGCCGTGGCCAACGCGCAGCTCTACCGGCGCGTTAAACACCAGGCTACGCAGCTTGAGGCGATCAACCAGATCGGGCGCAAGATCAGCGCGACGCTGGATCTGGAACAGGTACCGGCGCTGATCATGGACGGCTTGAAAGACGCCTTGGATGTCGAAGACGGCTCGATCTTGATCGAAGACCCGGTGACCGGCGATCTGGTCATTCAGTACAGCATTCTGCCCAAGCCAGCCAAACGGCTGCCCAAAGGCAAAGGTCTGGCCAGCGTCGCGCTGCGGCTGCATCGTGTCCAAATCGCCAACGATATCGAGAACGATCCGCGACTTTTCACCGTCACCGAGCACAAAGATCTCAACGGCACTGCGCCCACACGCTCGCTGATCTGCGCGCCGCTCGAAGGACGCCAGCGACTGCGCGGCGCGATCCAGCTGCGCAACAAGCGTAGCGGCAACTTCACAATCGACGATGCCCAGCTGCTGGGCGCCGTGGCCGAGCAGGCAGCCGTGGCGCTGGAAAACGCCGAGCTGTACACCGACGCCGACATCGCGCTGACGATGCATATGACCGATCTTGAGCAGCGCAATCGGCAGCTGACCAAGATTGTCTCGCTCAGCGATACGCTGCGCTCGATCAACGACCTGCGCGAGGTTGGCCAGCAGATCGTCACGACGATCCAGGGCATGACCGCCAGCCCACGTGTGGCGCTCGCGCTGGTCGAGGCCGAGCGCAATCACATGCGCGGCATTGTGCAGATCACCGGCGACGGCCAGATACTCATGCCCAACCGGAGCCACCGCCAGCAGTGGCTGCCGCTCGCGATGGTCAACGACGTGCTGGGCCAGGCCGACAAGCTGGGCACGGTCACCTATCACATCGGTGCCCATGAGCGCGCGCCCGAGTTCAGAGATAGCATCGCGCTGACACTGCTGGATACCAGCGGCGCACTCGTGGGGCTGATCCTGATCGATCAGCCGGAAGATCAGCGCAACCTCTTCTCACGGGCGATGCTGCAAGAGCTTGAGATCGTCGCTAACCAGGCGGCTGCGGCGATCGTCAATGCGCGGCTGGCCGACGAGCAAGAGCAGGCCGTGGATCGGCTGACGGCGCTCAACGCGCTGAGTCTGGCCGTCACCACCGCGCGGCTCTCCACCGACGAAGTGATGGATATGACCGTGCGCGGCGCGATCGGCACCACCAACGGCATCGGCGGCGGCGCGTACGTCGTAGGCCGCGACGAACAGCATCACCAGACGGTGCTCAGTCTGCACCAGGGCTCGGATGAGGAGCTGGTGCCGCAGCTCCGGAAGATCACCGACGACTACTTTGAGTTGAGTGACGGCGAGATCCCGGAGACGCTGCGCGAGCAGGGCGTGCAGAGCCTGCTGATCGTGCCGGTGCGCGGCGCGCAGTCCACGCTGGGCGGCCTGTGGATCGGCTATAGCTATCCGATGATCGCGGCTGCCGAGCGCGAGATGGTTGTGCTCTACGCCAAAACAGCCGGCGCGGTGCTGGAAAACTGGCGCTTGTTTGATCAAGTCAGCAACGCCCACGATCGCCTCGCCTCGATCCTGGCCTCGACCGCCGAAGGTATGCTGATGGCCACGCGCCAGGGCCGCATCGCGACGGCCAACGAGGCGCTGACCAATCTGCTGGGCATTCCGCACGAGTCGCTGGAAGGCCGGATGATCAACGACCTTTGCGATCATCCCGAGCTTGACGCAATCCGCGAGCATCTGAGCGAGATCTGCAACGCGATCCGCTGCGTTTCGCGCGGGCACTGCTCGGCGCACGAGGGCGAGTTTGTGCTCTCGGGCACGGTGACGCGTAATCTGGCCTGGACGGTGATGCCGGTGCGCGGCAATACCAAGAAGCACACGGCGGCGCTGCTGGTGCTGCAAGATGTCACAGCCGAACGCCAGCGCGAAAAGCTGCGCCAGGACCTGGCCTATATGATTGTTCACGATCTGCGTTCGCCGCTGACCAACATGATGGTCTCGACGGATCTGCTGCTCAAACAAATCAGCGGGCCGATCAACAACGCGCAGGAGCGGATCATCCAGATCGCCAGCGACAACAGCGAGCAGATGCTGGATCTAGTCAATGCGCTGCTCGATATTCCACGTTTGGAGCAGCGCCAGCTTGAGCTACAAACCCAGCCGGCGGAGTTGTTCGAGCTGGTCGAGGGCGTATTTGCACGCATCGAGCGCATCGCGGGCGAGCGGCATATTCGGCTGCATAACAACACCATCGAGCTGCCGCCGATCTGTGTCGACATTTCGCTGACGCGCCGCGTACTGCAAAATCTGGTCGATAACTCGACCAAGTTCAGCCCCCAGAACGGCCAGATTTTTGTCAACGCTCGGGTCGCCACGCCCGATATGTTGCCGTCGAATCACGCACCCGGCAGATGGGCACTGCTTGAAGTAGCCGACGAAGGGCCAGGCGTGCCCGAAGAATTTCGTCGGATTATCTTTGAGATGTACGGCCAAGCACCCACAGGTAAAGGCCGCGGCACCGGCCTGGGGCTGGCCTTCTGCAAGCTGGCGGTCGCCGCGCATGGCGGCACCGTCTGGGTCGAAGATCGGCCCGAGGGCGGCGCGCTCTTCCGCTTCACGCTGCCGCTGCTGTAGATCGAATGCGCTCATCGTCGAGCTAAGGGCCTCGCGCGCTGCGAGGCTCTTGTTTATGGCGCGGCCTCTGCTCGCAAACTTGTGCTACCTTTCGTGCAGGGGTACAATGAGTCAACGCGTATACGACGTTCCCCGCTGCTGTAACAAACCAGAAATTTAGCAGGTAGCATGCCAGATCTAACCTATACATCAATCAAAGATCCAGTCGCCTTTGAGGAGCGGCTCAAGAATGTACCGCTCTCGCCGGGTGTGTATCTATGGAAAGACGGCAACGGTAAGATCCTGTATGTCGGCAAATCCAAAGTGCTGCGCGATCGGATGCGCTCGTACTTTGGCGCACCAAAGGGCCTGAGCGGCAAAACCCGCCGGCTGGTCTCGCTGGTCGCCGACTTCGACTATATTCTGACGTCGAGTGAGCTTGAGGCGCTGGTGCTTGAGATGAATCTGATCAAGCAGCACCGGCCCAAGTACAACGTCCTGCTTAAGGACGATAAAAGCTATCCCTACATCAAAATTACGCTGCAAGAAACCTGGCCGCGCGTCTTCACCACGCGCAAGGTAAACGACGACGGATCGCGCTACTTCGGGCCGTTTGCCTCGGCGGGCTCGGTGCGCGCGACGCTCAAGCTGCTCAACAAGCTGTTCAGCTTTCGCCCGCCCTACGACTGCTCCGACGTCAAGTTCGACCGGCACCGGCGCATGGGCAAGCCTTGCATGTACTACGATATTCGGCGCTGTCTCGGGCCGTGCGTGCCGAATCTGACCTCGAACGAGGAGTATCGCAAGGCGATCCAGGACGTTTGTTTGTTTCTTGAGGGCAAGTCCGAGCAGATCGTGCGCGACCTGCGCCAAAAGATGCTGAGGGCGTCGGAGGAGCTAGAGTTCGAGCGCGCCGCCTATCTGCGCGACCAGATCGAGGCGCTGGAAAAAGTGTTGGAGCGCCAGAAAGTGCTCAAAACCGCCTCGACGGATCAAGATGTGATCGCGTTTGCTCGTGAGGACGGCTCGGCGGTCGTGCAGGTCTTCTTCGTGCGCGGCGGCAAGCTGGTCGGCGCAGAGCCCTTCACGCTGGAAGGCGCAGACGAGACCGACAACCAGGAGCTGCTGACCCAATTTCTCACGCAGTTCTACGATTCCGCTGCGTCGATCCCGACCGATATTCTGCTGGCCGAACATCCCGAAGAAGCCGAGATTATCGAGCGCTGGCTGGAGCAAAAAGGCGGGCATCGCGTGTCGCTGACGGTGCCGCGCCGGGGCGAGAAGCGCCAGCTGCTGGATCTAGCCGCCAAAAACGCGACCCAAAAGCTGGAAGAGGTGAAGCTCAAGTGGCTCAACTCTTCCCAGCGCTCGATCGGCGCGCTGACCGAGCTGCGCGATCTGCTGGATCTGCCGGGTCTGCCGCGCCGCATCGAGTGCTACGATATTTCTAACACACAGGGCACCAACTCGGTCGGCTCGATGGTGGTCT
>JAFAYS010000139.1 GCA_019240175.1 Chloroflexota bacterium
CCCGCGCCGACCACGTGCGGTCGTTGTCGGTTTGCTCGACCACACCGCGATAGGCACCAAGATTGCAGCCCCATCGTCCCTATCGCATCCGCTCCCATGGCATCAGTGCATCCTCCAGGTGCTCATCACAGGATCGCGTGTCAATCACTTCGCCATGATGGAGGCGCAATGCCTGCACCACCTCCGGCAGCGCCTGGAAGGTCGCTAGATCCAGCATGGACACCCCTGCCCGATCCAAGATGATGCGCGGTACCCGCTGCATATGCACCGAGCCCAAGAGGAGGGTCATCAGGCGCTGCTGCACTCGCTATACGAGATGCCCCAGCAGCGGTGCCATGACGACCCCAGCAGCGAACAGGATCGCGGGTGGTTCCAGCGTCATCAGCCAGCAAGCGGTGTTGCTATGGCCGCTGGGTCGCCTGCGGCGTGCCGATCCTGGTATACTACGTATCCCCCAGCGCTGACCCTTTTCCCAAGGAGCCCATGATGGAGATTGATACGACCAAGCCGAACGCCGGGCGCATCTATGATTATTACCTGGGCGGCAGCCACAACTTTGAGGTGGACCGCCGCGCTGCCGAGCAGTTACTCGCGCTGATCCCGTCGGCGAAGCCTGGCGCGCGCCTCAATCGCTGGTTTCTGTACGATGTGGTGGAGCGCCTGGCGCTGCACAGGGCTTCGCTGCCTACCTAGACCTGGCGAGTGGCCTGCCCACGCAGGGCTACATCCACGAGATTGTACCCACTGCCCGCGTGCTGTATACTGATTACGACCCGGTCACTGTAGCGTATGGTCAGCAGATCATCGGCGATACGCCGAACGTCCGCTACATTCAAGCCAACCTAACTGATACCGCGACGATCCTTCAGGCGGCGGAAACCCACTTTGGCGACCAGCGGCGGATCGCGATCTGTTTTGTGGGCTCGACCTACTTCTTCGATAAACCGACGCTACGCTCGATCATGGATCGGCTGTTTGCCTGGTGCGCGCCCGGCGCGCAGATGGCGCTCTCATTTTTGGCGGGCGATGTACAGACCTTTGCGCACAGCCAGTTTGCGGCCAACTACGCCCGCATGAACGCGGCCGTCCATCCGCTTGAGACGGGAGAAATCTCCGAGGTGCTGGGCGCGTGGCGCATCGTCGAACCCGGCTTGCTGCCGTTGAGTGCGTGGAATGAGGTTGACAATTGGCGCGACGAGCCCGGAATTGAGGATGAGTCGCTCGATCTATACGGCGTGCTGGTAACGAAGGAATAGAGCGATGCAACAGCCGACACGTCAGCAGATTGTACAAACAACACTCCGCGCACGAGCACTCGATAATCGCGGAACCTTGCCGCCTCGACACCTCGCCCAGTTTGGCACTACACTGGTCGATCTGCTGACGGGACAGCGCGACGATATCGAGCCCCAGGCGACGCAGTTTACCGCGCGTGGATTGGCGCTCACATCCGTGATGGCGGCTGGCACAGCTCTCCACCAGGCGTTAATCGCGGACGGCGACTACGAGCAACTGCCACAGATCGCGGAGCGGCTGGCGGCGGTGGTCAGCGCCATGAATCGGGCCGAGGTGGCGCTGGTGCGTCAGGAGCAGGAGCAGCTGCGCGCGGCGGTGACCCGCGCGCTCACCGATCGGCAGATAGAGGCCGAACGGTTGACCATACTGCTCCAGGAACTCTCTACGCCGATCGTGCCGATCTATGATGGGATTCTGGTGCTCCCACTGATTGGCGCGATTGACACCGGACGCGCCAACGAGATCATGGGGCGGTTGCTGGAGCAGATCAGGAAGCAGCACGCGGAGAGCGTGATCATCGACATTACGGGTGTGCCGCTCGTGGATACCAGCGTTGCCCAGCATCTGCTTCAGACGGCGCAGGCCGCGCGCTTGCTGGGCGCGTCCGTGATCCTCGTCGGGATTAGTCCGGAGATTGCCCAAACGATCGTCCAGCTCGGCATCGACCTCGGCGATATCAGCACGCTGCCCGACTTGCAAGCTGGGGTGACCGTCGCCCTCAGCC
>JAFAYS010000221.1 GCA_019240175.1 Chloroflexota bacterium
ATTCGCATTATGGTGATATAGTCAAATGTGGTTATTCTCTTCCCCTTTCCTATGGTAACCGAGGCAGAAGCCTGCCGAGGTTTGGGACAGGGGGAGTCGCCGTAGCGACGGGGTGAGGGCCGCTCCAACGAACAAACGAACTAAGTCTCTTTGTTCCTTTGTTCGCTTGTTCCTTTGCTCCTTTGTTCGCCCGCCATTGTCTGAGGCGGGGCGGTTGTCTGGTATAATGGCCCGCCTACTGGGCGGACAATTAAACCGATCGAGACGGGGAGGTGTTAATACCATAGGAGAAATATAGCGAGGCCAAGTCCCAGTAGTTCTTCAATCCTTTTAAGGAGGCTCCGTGAAACCAGTAACCCTTCGTTCGCGCTTTTCCGCGCTGCTGCTCATGGCGCTGATTCTGCCCATTCTGGCAGCCTGTGGTGCAGCAACTCCTGGCGCTACCGATCCGGGAGCCAGCGCTCCCGCAGCCAGCAACGCAGTGTCTTCTACCGCTCCCGAAGCATCGGCTTCTCCGGCCACTGATGCATCTCCTGCTCCATCAAGCTCTGCAGAAGCTTCGCCAGCGTCCGGCGGCACCAGCGGCGACAGCGGCGATACCGCAAAGTTCTTGGTCTATGGTAATCCGGGCGAGCCGGATTTGCTTGACGCCATGGACACAACCTCGGGCCAGGCGCTGGTCGTCACCGATCAGATCCAGGAAACCCTGGTTGGTCGCGCGGGTGCCACGGTGGACGTCGAGCCGCTGTTGGCCGAGAAGTGGGAAGCGAACGGCGATTCGACCGAGTGGACCTTTACCCTGCGTCAGGGCGTGAAGTTCCACGACGGCACCGATTTCAACGCCGACGCGGTGGTCTTCAACTTCCAGCGTATGTCCGATCCCGACTTTGAGTTCGGCTTCCGCGACCAGAACAAGACCTACCAGTCGTTCAACGACATCTTCGGCGGCTTCATCGGCACCGCGACCTCGGCCTGGAAGGGCATCGAGAAGGTCGACGACAACACCGTCAAGATCACGATGAACCGCCCGTTCCCGCTGCTGCCGCAGGTGCTCTCGTCGAGCTACTTCGGCCTGTCCAGCCCGAAGGCCGTGCAGGATAACGGCGCGAAGTACGGCACGCCCGGTGGCGGCTCGGTCGGCACTGGCCCGTTCAAGCTGGAGTCCTGGACGCCCGGCGAGAACATTATTCTCGTCCGCAATGACGAGTATTGGGGCGAGAAGGCCAAGATGCCCGGCGCGATCGTGCGCTTCCTGCCCGACGCTCCGGCCCGTATGGCTGAGCTGCAGGCTGGCTCGATCGATTTCTCGGTCAACCTGCCGCCCGATGCCCGCACCACGCTCACCAGCGACGCCAACCTGATGGATGTCGAGGTTCAGCCGTTCAACGTCGCTTACGTCGCGATGAACCTTAACAGCAAGCCATTCGATAATCCCAAGGTGCGCCAGGCGATCGCCCACGCGATCAACAAGCAGGAGATCCTCGACGCCTTCTACGGCGGCGTCGGCGAGGTCGCCTCGACCTTCCTGCCCGAGGGCCTGGCCTGGGCGCGCGGCGATGCCAACGAGCCCTACGCCTATGATCCCGAGAAGGCCAAGCAGCTGCTGACCGAGGCCGGCTTCCCGGAGGGCTTCAGCACCATGACCATGTCGGACGGCACCGAGAGCGCGCTGGAGTTCTGGTACATGCCGGTCTCCCGCCCGTACTTCCCGACGCCGCAGCCGGTTGCCGAGGCCATCGCCGCGCAGCTGGCCGATGTCGGTATCCAGGTTGAGCTGAAGACCGAGGACTGGGGCGCGTATCTCGACAACGTCGATGCGGGCCGCAAGAACGGTATGTGGATGCTCGGCTGGACCGGCGACTATGCCGATCCGAACAACTTCTTGTATGTCTTCTTCGGCCCGACTGCCGAGCTGAAGCAGGGCTACAAGAACCAGGAGCTGATGGATCTGCTTGAGCAGGCCGGCACCGCGAAGTCTCAGGACGAGGCGGCTGCGCTCTTCAAGCAGGCTGATGTCCTGATCAAGCAGGATGTGCCGCAGATTCCGATCGTGCATGCGCCGCCGGTCTATGGTGCCAAGAAGGCGCTTCAAGGTTGGGAGCCCTCGCCATTCGGTCACGAGCCGTGGCAGAACATCTCGATCGAGAAGTAAGCTATCGAGCGTGCGAAGAACGAAGGCTGGCGACGGCCTTCGTTCTTCCACTCTTAATCAAGGACTATGTTTAGATATACGCTTCGACGCGTGCTTGGTCTGATCCCGGTGCTGCTGGGTATCTCGTTCCTGGTCTTTCTGGTCCTCCGGCTGATCCCCGGCAATCCCGCAATTACGATCCTGGGCGAGCGCGCGACGCCGCGCCAGGTCCGGGAGCTAGAGATTCAGCTTGGCCTCGACAAAAAGCTCTTTTTCGACTTCAGCGGCGAGCGTAGCGTCTTCGATACGCAGTATTTTGGCTTCATGAGCCAGCTTCTTCGCGGCGATTTCGGCGACTCGATTATTCGCCGCACCAATGTCGGCGACGAGCTGCGGGCTCGCTTTCCGGCCACGCTTGAGCTGACGCTGGCGGCGCTGATGCTCTCGGTCCTGGTCGGCGTGCCGATCGGCATGATCGCGGCGATCCGTCGTGGCTCGCTGATCGATGCGGGCAGCGTGCTGCTGGCCTTGATCGGCGTGTCGATCCCGATCTTCTGGCTGGGCTTGATGATGCAGTATTTTTTCGCCGTCAACCTCCAGATCTTGCCGGTCAGCCAGCGCCTTGACGCCGAGTATAGCCGTGGCTTTCAGTCGATCACCGGCCTGTATGTGATCGATGGCCTGCTCCGAGGTCGTCCCGACGTCACCTGGAATGCGATCCGCCATCTGATTATGCCGTCGATCGCGCTTTCCACGGTGCCGCTGGCGATCATCGCGCGTATGACTCGCTCGGCGATGCTTGAGGTGTTGGGCCAGGACTATGTGCGCACGGCCTGGGCCAAAGGTCTGCGCGAGCGCGTCGTGGTGACCCGTCACGCGCTGCGTAACGCCCTGCTGCCCGTCGTCACGATCGTTGGCCTGCAGCTGGGCTTTTTGTTGAGCGGCGCGATCCTCACCGAGACGGTCTTTTCCTGGCCTGGGATCGGCACCTGGCTGTACACGGGCGTGCAAGGCCGCGATTATCCCGTGGTCCAGGGCGGCGTGATCTTTGTGGCTTTCTTGTTTGTGATTGTCAATATGTTAGTTGACCTATCGTATGCGTTGCTCGATCCGCGCATTCAACATCGTTAGCTGTGAGGAGGATGTATGGCGACAGCGGCCCAAACCGCGACTCCCCAGATCGAAGCTGAACGCGCTCAGCGCAGCTTATGGCGTGATGCTTGGCGGCGCTTGCTCAGCAGCTCTGCCGGGCGGATTGGCTTGGCTGTCAGTCTTGCGCTGATCGTGCTGGCGCTCGTGATTCCCTATGTTATGCCCTACGATCCGTCGCGCGATCGCAACCTGCGCCAGCGTCTGCAGCCGCCCTCGCCGCTGATGGATCAGGCAACCCGCCAGCGCTTGGAGGTCGGCACCTGGTCGCTGCCCTTCGGCACCGACGAGCTGGGCCGCGATCTATTTGTGCGTGTGCTGCACGGCGCGCCGATCTCGCTGACCGTCGGCATTTTTTCGGTGATTTTTGCCGTGGTGTTCGGCACGCTGCTCGGCCTGACCGCCGGCTATGTCGCCGGCTGGTTCGATACCGTGGCGGTCTGGCTGATGGATATTATGCTGGCGTTTCCCAGTATTCTGCTGGCAATCGCGATTACCACAGCTGCCAGTGGCCCCGACTCATTCTCGACACAGCTGTTTACTGTGCTATCGGTCGTGCCGGGCGTCGGCAGGGTGCTGGATCAGCGGCTTTTCAACGCCATGATCGCGGTCGGCATCGTCGAGATTCCAATCTTTGCCCGGATCGCGCGGGCCACGGTGATCTCGCTGCGCAGCCAGGAGTTTGTTACGGCGGCTCACACCCTGGGCGTGCCGGGTCGCCGGATTTTGCTGCGCCATATTCTGCCAAATAGTCTTTCGCCGCTGCTGGTGCAGGCCACGCTCTCGATGGCCACTGCGATCATCAGTGTGGCCGCGCTGGGCTTCCTGGGCCTGGGCGCTCGTCCACCGCGTCCCGAGTGGGGCACGATGCTGGCCGGCGCGCGCGACTATGTGATCCAGGGCAAGTGGTGG
>JAFAYS010000508.1 GCA_019240175.1 Chloroflexota bacterium
TTCAGGTGCGCGCGGAAGGTACGATCTACGTCGACGCTTTTGTGACGCCTGCTAACGGGCCGCAGACGCCGCGGCATGTCAGTCTGGCGACCTCGACGGCGCTTGTGACCTCGCCACATCGAGCCGACGGCACAGACGCTGCGACGGTGACTGTCACGGTGCGCGATGCGTCGGGTAATCCGCTGGCCGGTAAGCCGGTCTGGGTTGCGCTGGCCGCCGCAGGCGTCGAGCTAAGCCAGGCTCCGGTCACCAGCGGCGCGGACGGCACGGCAAGCTTTACCATGACGAGCACGGAGGCAGGCGCGTTTGCGCCGACCATCCTGATCGTCGATGGGCCGGTGACGCTGACCTTACCGCAGCCGGTGGTTCAGTTCACCGCCGGCACGATCACGGGTCGCGTCTTTGAAGATCTGGATCGCGACGGAACGCAGGACGCGGGCGAGCCGGGAGTCGTCGGGGTGCCGGTGGCGCTCAACGATGACCAGGGTGCGCAGCAGGGCTCCACCGCGACCGGCAGCGACGGCAGCTTCACTTTCTCCAGCCTTGGCGCAGGCAGTTACCAGCTCGTCGCATCGGCGCTCGCGGATTGGGCGTTCAGCACGCCCGCCCAGCTCAGCGTCAACCTCGACGCGTTTGGTACCAGTGGTGGCCATGGGTTCGGCGCGTATGCCGTGGCACAAGTCGACGGCGTGGTCTGGAACGATGCCAATCAGAACGGCACGCGTGATACCGGCGAGACCGGCATCGCGGGTGTGACGGTTGCTGCCAATGGTAGCGCCGGTCCTGCCGCCAGCGCCACCACTGACGCTCAGGGCCGCTACAAACTGGCGGTGCCCGCGCCGAAGCCGGCGGCTCCGGCCAACTACACCTTCAACGCGCAGCCGTCAAAGGTCACCGAGCCGGCGATCTCGCGCATCGAAAATAGCCAGTTCGCCCACGGCACCTATGACATCGATCCATTCACGACGACCGACAACGTTACCTTCGATCGTCCGAGCTTCGATCTCGATCCGTCGACCTATCCTCAAAACTACAACTTCGAGACGGGCGATCTCAGCGGCTGGACCGCCAGCAGCGGGATCACGATCGCCTCGGGCGGCATGGACGGCAGCCGTTATGCGGCTACGCCCAACCTGCCCAACGGTAGTCTGACCTCCTCAGTCTTCCAGATTGGGACGGAGGCGCAGACGCTGTTCTGGCAGTGGCGCACGCGCTGGGGCTCGGAGAGCTACGTGCAGCTGCTGGACGAGAGCGGCCAGCAAGTGCTGCGCACAGTGGTGAACAACGGCGGCACCAACGGTAGCTGGCAGAAAGCATTCGCGGATGTCAGCACGTATCGCGGCCAGAAGGTGCGGCTGCGCTTTGTGAGCAGCGGCTATGGCGGCAGCGGCGGCAACTGGTTCCACATCGACAACGTGGGGCTGGAAGTCTCCGTGCCGGGCTGGGAGATGATCGGCAACACGTGGGGCTCCAACGGCGCGCTGTATGGCATCAGCAGCAACGACGGCGTCGACGGCGCGTACGCCTTCACCAGCAGCCCGAATCTCGGCCTGACTTCGGCGGTGTTCGAGGTTGGCGCAGAGGTGCAAACGCTTAGCTGGCAGTGGCGTACACGCTGGGGCTCGGAGAGCTACGTGCAACTGCTGGACGAGAGTGGACAACAGGTGCTGCGCACAGTGGTGAACAACGGCGGCACCAACGGCAGCTGGCAGAAAGCGTTCGCGGATGTCAGCACGTATCGCGGCCAGAAGGTGCGGCTGCGCTTTGTGAGCAGCGGCTACGGCGGCAGCGGCGGCAACTGGTTCCACATCGACAACGTGGGGCTGGAAGTCTCCGTGCCGGGCTGGGAGATGATCGGCAACACGTGGGGCTCCAACGGCGCATTGTATGGCATCAGCAGCAACGACGGCGTCGACGGCGCGTACGCCTTCACCAGCAGCCCGAACCTCGGCCTGACCTCAGCGCCCTTTGAAATCGGGGCAGATGCTCAAACGTTGTTCTGGCAGTGGCGCACGCGCTGGGGCTCGGAAACCTATGTGCAGCTGCTGGACGAGAGCGGCCAGCAAGTGCTGCGCACGGTGGTGAACAACGGCGGCACCAACGGCAGCTGGCAGCAGGCGTTCGCCGACGTCAGCACGTACCATGGTCAGAAGGTGCGGCTGCGCTTCGTGAGCAGCGGCTATGGCGGCAGCGGCGGCAACTGGTTCCACATCGACAACGTGGGGCTGGAAGTGTCGGTGCCGGGCTGGCAGGCGTCAGGTAATACCTGGGGCTCTAACGGCGCGCTGTATGGCATCAGTACCGCCACCGATGGCATCGATGGCCCGTACGCCTTTATGAGTGGTCCTAGCTTTGCGCTGACCTCGACGGCGTTCGAGATCGGGGCGGAGGCGCAGACGCTCAACTGGCAGTGGCGCACGCGCTGGGGCTCGGAAACCTACATGCAGCTGCTGGACGAGAGTGGACAGCAAGTGCTGCGCACGCTCGTGAATAATGGCGGCACCAACGGCGTCTGGCACGACGCCACCAACGATGTGCGGACGCTGCGCGGCCAGAAAGTGCGGCTGCGGATCAGCAGCAGCGGCTACGGCGGCAGCGGCGGCAACTGGTTCCATCTCGACAATGTGCGACTGGAGCCGGCGGCGAAGGAAACCTACACCATCACACAAACCAATCTGGCGGGCTGGACGTCTTCGACACCCGACACGGTCAGCGTCCAGGCGCGCGGCGGATCGCGTGTGGTGGTCAACTTCGGCGATTACGGCGGCGTCAGCGCGGCTCCGGCCACAAACAAGCTGGCGGCGGCTCTCGCAACGCCGGCGCAGGTGCAAGCCACGATCAGTCAGGCGGACCTCAGCCTGTGGTCGCAGCTTGGCGCGGCGGCTCAAGCGGATCGGCAGTTGGAGGTTGCGGCGCTGGATGTGCTCGGCGCGACCAATCCCGTGACGCCGACCGCTAGCGTCACCGACACGACGACGCTGATCAAGATGTCCAACTATCTCCTGCAACAGCAGCAGGCGGATGGTGCCTGGTACTCCGAGCATAACGGCCCCGAATACTGGTGGGCCAACACCTCGGGAACCAATCGCAGCCCGGCGCTGACGGCCTACACCATCGTCGCGCTGGCGAAGGTCTACGATCTGACCGGCGACGCCAAATATCGGACGGCGCTCGTCAAGGCCAGCAGCGCCATGCTGCCCTGGCCCTACACCGGGCGCAACACCGACGCCATGCATGCGATCATCGGCCTCCACGCGGCGCTGCCCTACATCGAGGACGATGCGCTGGCAACCCGCATGGAAGACCGGATGCTGCTGCTGGCGACCTATCTGCGCGGTCAGCAGCACGCGGATGGCGGCTGGGATATTTATCCCAACACGACGATCTCAGATCCGCTGCCGACTGCCGGCATGCTCTACGCGCTCTCGCGGCTTCAGCCGGTGAGCACGGATACTGCGCTGATGCGGGCGACGGAATATCTGCTCAAGAATCAGCGCGTCGATGGGCAGTGGACCTCGCGCTATCACAGCAACCCGATCATGCCGACGACCTGGGTCGATATGAGTCTGCCCTGGATCTACGAGGTGCTGAGCAGCTACTCGTTGAACGTCGCGCATGTCGTGCCGCAGCCTGGCGTCGAGGTGCTGGCGGATAGCTTTAGCCCAACGCCGACGACCACGCCCGGCGACGCCGCGACGACCTATGGCTGGCAGTACAACCAGACGGAGCGCGAGCGCGTGCGTGAGCTGTCGTTCAGGAGCCGGCTGACCAACATGCGGCCCGGCGAGGTGCGGCAGGTCTCGAACGGCACGACGGTGACCTACAGCATCGAGAGCGGCAGCAATACGATCACGCTTCCGCCGCTCTTTGTGCAGGCACCGCATATCATCACGATCGATCCGACGACTCGCGTGACATCGCCCGGTGGCGAGGCGATCTATCAAGTGGAGGTGTATAACCCGACGGCGAGCCCGCAAATCTACGCGCTGGCGGTCAGCGGGCTGCCTGGCGAGTGGACGGAGCTTACTTCGATGGTGACGCTTAGCCCAGGCGCGCGGCAGAAGGTACCGCTCACGATCCACCCGTCGGCGACTGCCACGGCGGCGACCACGACCTTTGTGGTCACGGCGACGACGACCAGCGGTGGTCAGGATGCGGTGCAGGCCGATCTGACGATCGTTGAGACGCCCAAGCTGACCATCACGCCGGCCTTCGCCGAGGCGGAGATCGGGCAGGCCGTGAGCTACACATTGACGCTCACCAACGGCGAGGCTGAGGCGCGAACCTACGCGCTGGCAGCTACCGGTCTCGGCAGCAATACACATAATCTGCCGGCGACGATCGCGGTTGGGCCGAATGCTTCGGTCACGCAGCAGTTCACAGTTACGGCCAGAGCGGCGCGCGGGCTGTATCCGTTCACGGTGACGGCCAGCATCAACCGGAATGGCGGCACGCTGTCGGCCAGGGACGAGGCGACGCTGGCTGTGCTGAGCCAGCCGAAGGTTGCGGCGACGCTGCAACCGCCAACCGCTACCGGCGGGCCGGGCGTGCCTGTGCTCTACCGGCTGAACGTCACCAACGCCGGCGATATCCTCGATACCTACAGCTTCGATATCAACCTGCCGGACGGCTGGTCGGCGCAGCTGATGGCCAATGACGTGCCGGTGAGCACGCTGGAGCTGACGCCTTTTGTCTTCAACACGGCGGAGCTGTGGCTGCTGGTCACGCCGGCGACCACCGCCACGCCGGGCGAGTACGACTTCGATGTCGTGGTCCAATCGCAGCTCAATCCGCAGGTTCGAGCGGTGGTGAACGGCGTGCTGGTGGTTTCGCAGTACGGCGTACGGGTCGAGATTACGCCTGAGCGCACCACGCTCAGCCCGAACGGCTCCGGGACGTGGCAGGTTGCCGTGACCAACACCGGCACGCGCGCCGACACCTACCAGCTTTCGGCGAGCGGCATCGTCTCGGCGACGGCGCAGTTTGCTCCGGCGGCGGTATCGCTGGCACCGGGACAAACGCAGGTTGTGCAGCTGACGGCGAACAATCTGACCTACGCGCTGGCGCAAACCTATGGCTTCGGCGTCACGGCGCGATCGACGGCTAATCCGGCGATCCACAACAGCGATACGGCTGAGATTACCTTCAGCGGCTACGAGGCGGTCACAGCAGCGCTGCAACCCGCTAGCCAGACGCTGACCGACAGCTTGGAAACGTCCTACCTGCTGCTGGTCACCAACACCGGTAACCTGGACACGACCTACCGGCTTGATCCGAGCGCTGCGCCGAGCGGGCTGGCGTTGGATCTGGCAACTGAGGAGCTGTATGTTCCGGCGCACATGACAGCCGGCGTGCTGCTGAACGTCAAGGCGACCAAAGCCGGCACCTTCCAGCTCACGGTGGCGGTCACGTCAACCTCGGGCGCTGCTTCGGCATCCGCTCAAGGTGTGCTGATCATCGACGGCGGCGCGGTGCCGACGCCCGTTCCAACGTCCACGCCGACGCTGACGCCCTCACCGACGGAAACACCAACTCCGACGAATACGCCAACGTCCACGCCGACATTCACGCCGACGCCAACGGAAACACCGACGCCGACGGCGACGAATACGGCGACTCAAACACCGACCCAAACGTCGACGCCGACGGCGACGGCGACTCAAACACCGACCCAAACATCTACGCCGACGGCAACCGCAACGCCGACGAATACGCCGACCGGCACGGTGCCGCCGACGAATACGCCGACTCAAACACCGACACCGACGAATACGCCGACGCTGACGCCGACACCGGCGAACGGCGCGCCAACCGTGAGCGCCAACGGTCCCTACACCGTGGCTGAGGGCGGATTGGTAACAATCGCGGCTACCGGCAGCGATCCAGAAGGCCAGACGCTCACGTTTGCCTGGGATCTCAACGGCGACGGAACCTATGAGACGACCGGCAATCCGATCACGGCCTCGGCGGCGCAGATCGATGGGCCGAGCACGGTGACGATCCGTGTGCGAACCACCGACAGCGGTGGTCTCAGCGCCACGGCGACTACCACGCTCACGGTGACCAACGTCGCGCCCACGGTGACGACGCTGACGCTGCCACAAGATCCAGCGCAGATCAACACGTTTGTCAGCGGCAGCGCGACCTTTACCGATCCCGGGATTGCCGATACGCACACAGCACGCTGGGATTGGGGTGATGGCAGCTCATCGAACGGCGTGGTGAGCGAGTCCAACGGCTCGGGCACGGTAAGCGGAACCCACGGCTATACGCAGCCCGGCGTGTACACCGTGCGCCTGACCGTTACCGACGACGACGGCGGGAGCGGTGAGCTGCTCTTCCGCTATGTCGTAGTCTTCGATCCGACCGGCGGCTACGTCACGGGCGGCGGCTTCATCAACTCGCCCGTGGGCGCGTGTAAGCTCACCTCCGTCTGCGAAGGCGCGACTGGCCGTGCCAACTTCGGCTTCAACTCGAAGTACCAGAAGAACGCGACGGTGCCGACCGGACAGACCGAGTTCCAGTTCAAGGCGGGCAATTTCAACTTCCACAGCTCGGTCTACGAGTGGCTGGTTGTGGCGGGCGCGAAAGCTCAGTACAAGGGCTCGGGTACAATCAACGGCTCCGGCGACTACGGGTTCATGCTCACCGCGATCGATGGGCAGATCAACGGCGGCGGTGGTGTCGATAAGTTCCGCATCAAGATCTGGAACAAGACCAGCGGCGCGGTTGTGTATGACAACCAGCTCGGTGCCGGCGATGATGCCGAGCCGACGACGACGCTGCAAGGTGGCAGCATCGTTATCCACCGCAACTAACTCAACCGCACGCGCGTTCGGAGCGATCCGGTCGCGCGCATAGACAGGCGACAGACCGGTGCCAATGGCATCGGTCTGTTGGTTGATCAAGCGCACATGTATCGTAGGGCAACGCGAGTTATATTTGACATAACACTTTGCTTCTGGTCGGCTCATGCCCGCCAGGGCTTAGCCTCACTATGCTAAAATAAACGCCTGATTGCCAGTTTAAGACGCCACAGTGCGTAAAGGGTGGATCATCATGATCCACCCTTTGGAAAAACGCTGATGACCAGGGGCGATCATGATGATCCACCCTTTGGAGAGACTGTTTATGACCAATGCGCTCGACCGACGCATTATTCCCTTTTATGGCGATGACCTGATCGCTGTTCAGGACTCAGACGGCACGATCTACGTGCTTTTTGCGCGTCTTTGCGAGAATCTTGGTCTGGCACGCCGCTCTCAGGTGTTGCGCGTGCAGCGCCATGCCGTTCTCGCCAAAGGGCTGATCGCGCTACAGGTGCGCACAGACGGCGGTCCCCAAGAGGTGCAGTGTTTGCGCCTGGATCTGCTGCCGCTCTGGCTGTCAGGCGTGCAGGCTAGCCGCGTCAAGCCGGAGATTCAGGACAAGCTGGTACGCTATCAGGAGGACGCGGCCAGTGTGCTGTGGCAAGCCTTCAAGCCCCAGATTGTGGTCGAGCAAACGGCGATCACGCAGCCGATCGACGAGCAGGTGTTGCAGCAGCTTCAGCAGATCGCCGAGATGGGCCGCGCGATCACACGTATGGCTGAGCAGCAGATCGAGCTGCAGCATCAGCAGGCGGCGCTGACCAATCGCATGGATGCGGCGGCGCGGATCATCAAAGATGTGTATGGCATGGTTACCAACATCGACGTGCGGCTGGGCGTGCTGGAAGATCAGGTGCAGCCGGCCTCGTTCATCAGCGACAAGCAGGCGACCGAGGTGTCGAATCGGGTCAAAGCACTGGCCGAGCTGCTGAGCGGCAAAGATGCCGCCAAGAACTGGTATCAGGGCATCTTTCAAGAGTTGTATCGGCGCTTCGGCGTCAGCAGCTACAAGATCATCCACCAAGAGCAGTACGAGTCGGTGCTGGCCTTCCTCGACGATTGGCGTCAGTCCGCGCTGGCTGGCCGTAGCTTGGAACAGCGTCCCACCAACGATCGCTAACGAGGCCGCGTCGATCGCGCACGCGCATAGGTCATAGCTTATTGGCATAGGAAATGCTCGGCGCGCCCTAACATGTATCATACGAGGAGACACGCATGCGTTCGGACGTTCCATCGATCTCTTTTCTGCTGCGGACCTTTGGCTTCGGTGCGCTGGCCGGGATGCGCTCAATGAGCCCGCCGGCCTTGCTGAGCCTGTTTCTTTCACGGCAGGTCCTGCCGCCGGGCCACTCCGTCGCGCAGTGGCTGCGAATGCGAGCCACGACAAGAGTGCTGCTCCTTCTGGCGCTAGGTGAGCTGGCCGCCGATAAGCTGCCTAACGCGCCGAACCGCACGTTTCCGCCGGCGCTGATCGGGCGGACCATCACCGGCGGCGGCGTCACTGCGCTGCTGTGGTCGTTGAATGGGCGTCCGGCCTGGATCGGCGGCGTTGGCGGCGGGCTGGCCTCGATCGGCAACACCTATCTGACGTTTTATCTGCGCCAGTGGCTGAGCCGCGCACTGCCGCTGCCCAAGTCGGTCTCGGTGGTCGGTTTCATCGAAGATGCGGTCCTCGTGCTCACCGGCTGGCGGCTGCTCCAGAGCGTTGCCGATCCGGAGAACCA
>JAFAYS010000537.1 GCA_019240175.1 Chloroflexota bacterium
AGCTGAGGCAGCGCCGGCCACGACAGCGGTAGCGCACGGCGGCTCCGTCTTCGCTCTGGCCCGACAGGGAGAAGATCGCGTCATCGCCGTCGCGCTCGACCTCGGGTTGCAGCACGCCCTCGTAGATCAGCGACTCGATCAGCTGGCGCAGGATGCGGCGTCGCACCGCGATCGCCTGCTGGGAGCGCAGCGCGACGTCCAGCATCAGCAGATCAGACGAGAGCCGGGGCTGCTCCGGGAATGGTTGTATCATCGATCATCCTCGTATGGTGTAGCGGATTGGGCAGCGGCACATACAGCGGCGTTTCGCCCCGCTCCGCAAATTTACTGATCAGATTAGCTTTGGCAAACAGCTCGGGACTTTCCAGCAGATCGTCGACGTACGGTTTGGCCTGCGGGTAGCGCGCAGCCTCGTGTTGCAGCAGCGATCGCGCGATCTGCCAGAGCCACAGCTCCTCGCAGCCGGTGTAGCGCGCCAGCGTAAATAGTACATGGCCCAACTGATTCACCAGCACGTAGTATTTGAAGCGATGCCAGGCCGCGTCGTCGTCGTAGAGCGCGGGGCTATCCTTGGGCAGCAAACCGCCGTACCAGCCATGCATCCCCGCACGTTCGCGGCTGATGCTTGCGCCCTCAAGATCGCGGACGTATAGATGCACAGGCCAGCCGTCGGTCAGCGCCAGCATCGAGTTTTGCACATGCGCCTCAAGGCTGACGCCGCCCAGCGTCCACCAGCGCAGCAGCGGCAGCAGCGTGATCGTCAGATAGCGCTCAACCCAGCGCTCGATCAGATCCGGTGTGAGATCGCGGCCCTGGGCGGCCTGGCGCAGCGCATGGATCAACGGCGGCTCCGTTCCATCAAGCGGCGGCTCCAGCAGCGCGGCCAGCACCATCGGCGCGTCCGAGCCGCGCACAGGCGGCGCTTCGCGGAAAAGCACGCCAAAGCTGGCCGCCAGCGCCGCCCGCCGATCGGTCGGCAACTCCGATAGCCAGAGCGTGCGATAGCCTAGCTCGCGCAGAATCGTGCAGCCTTCGGTCGGCATCGCGGCGGCCAGCAGATCCACGATGCGGCTGGTATCCAGGCTGCGCTTCAGCTCGTCCAGGGCATTGACGCGGACCAGATTGGTGATCCTTATGTCGAGCGGCAGCTTGTAAAAGCCGGGCTGCGACGGCTGCCAGACCGTGCGCACCGACGAGGTCGGCCACACCGTCGCGCCCAGCGGCCCGAGATCGCGCAGCTTATTCGCCGCCAGCAGCGCTTGAATCTCGGGCTGCTGCGCCAGGTAGCCGGCCTGCCAGGGATGGCAC
This sequence comes from Chloroflexota bacterium, assembly GCA_019240175.1. Lineage (GTDB taxonomy): Bacteria > Chloroflexota > Chloroflexia > Chloroflexales > Kallotenuaceae > LB3-1. Next base: position 1,309 of record JAFAYS010000537.1, read on the forward strand.
GCCAGCAAGCGCCAGGTCGGATCAACGCCCTGGACGTGCGCAGCCGCCAGCACAACCTCGGGAATCGGCGCATCGCTGCCCACCCACAGCCGATCTTCGACAACCAGCTCGGGCGCTGCCGCAAGATAGTGCAGCTGAAACGACGCGGCCAGCTCAGGCGCGTAGCGCCCGACATCCGCCGCGCTCCAGCCCTCCGAGCTTTTGGGCGTGGGGTGAAAAGGATGGCCAAAAATCAGCGACTGCTCGGCGCGCTCCATGCGATCGGCGGCGGCGAGGTCCAGCGCGGCAATGCCACGGTCGCGACGCCCCGCGATGTAGAGCGCGGTTTTGCTGACGCTGTTCTGAATATGCGCCACCAGCGCCCGGCGACGCTCCGGCAGATCCTGCGTGGCAACCGGCGCGTGAACCGCGAGATCGGCGATGATCGCGGCGGCAAGATCGGCCACATCATCCAGCAGCCACAGCTCGTCGGCGCGTTTGATCCACAGCTGCGGCGCGTACTGGTGATGGCCCAGCGGCGAGATGTAGGTTAGCGCGCCCAGCACGAGAACATCGCCCAGACGCAGGCAGAACGGCGCTCCCAGATCCGCCAGCTCAGACTTGAGCCTGGACGACAGCCTCGGCAGCGGTTCGGACAGAATGCGCTGCGGATCGGTCTTGCCGGTCTCGCGCAGATATGCGTTGAGCAGCCGCTCGACTGCGGTCTGCTCGGCAAGGGCGTGATGGTCTTGGATACGGCACGTTGTGGTCATTGCGTAACACCCTTGTATGATTGTGCCAGCGGCAGATCGTGCCGCCAGGCCAGCGCGGCGCTCAGCGCGAACGATCCGGCGATCAGCGCAAAGGCCCACTGCGGATCGAGCACGCCCGCGAAGAGCGCACCGCCCAGCGAGCCCAGCACCTGGCCGAAGGTCAAGAAGCTGTTCGCCACGCCGATCTGCACGCCCTGGCCGCGCTCACCGGCGATCTGGCTAATGCGCAGATACACTGATTGCAGCAGCGCGCTAAAACAAAAGCCCTGGATCATGCGCAGCGGAAAAAGCAGCGCCACATGCGGCATCCAGGCCTGGCAAACGATGCTGATCGCGCAACCACAGGCCGCCAGCGCAAAGCTCTGCTCGATCGGGCGGCGATCGTTGCGCCGGCCCCACCAAGGAGCGCCGCACAGCGTCGCCGCCCAGGTCACGGCTTGCAGCGCGCCAACCCAGCCTGCGGTGGAACTGGGATCGGCGACCAGCCGCTGCACGTGCGGCGCGAAGATCGCCACGAGGCCGTACGCGCCGGCCTGAGCAAACAGCCCGGCCACCACCAGATCGCGCGCCTGTCGCCGCCGCATCAGCGTCGCAAACGCGCCACGGATCGGCACTGCGGGCGCGGCCTCCGCAGCCGGCTGCTGGCGCTCAGTCAGCAGCCAGGCGACCGCCAGGCTAACGCAGCAGGTCAGCAGGCCCGCCGCCAGCAGCAAAGGACGCAGACCCCACACGTTGACCAGCAGACCGCCAAGCAGCGGCCCAGCCAGCGATCCAGCAGCCGAGGCGCTTTGCAGCAGCCCCAGCGATCGACCGCGCTGCTCGGGCGGCGCTTCCGCGCTGGCATACGCGGCGGCAGCCTCGACCACACCGCCGCACGCGCCTTGAAACAAGCGGCACAGAAACAGCTCAAGCGGGCTGCGCACCAGACTCATCAGGATCATGCTCAGACCCAGGCCGCACAGCGCCCGCGCGATCATCCATTTACGGCCCCAGCGATCGCCGAGACGACCCCAGAGCGGCGCGGACACGCCCAACATGATCGCGGGAGCCGCCAGCGAAAGGCCGGTCCACAGCCAATCGCCGGGACCGTGAACACCGCCGATCTCGGCCAGATACAGCGGCAGCAGCGGCACCAGCACCATCAGCCCAGCCGTCGAGATGAACTGGCCGAGCCAGAGCAGGTAGATATTTGAGCGCCAGGCAGCCATGCTAGCTCACCGCCATCACTGCGCGCTCGGCGATCACATGCAGCGGATTGACCGTGCTGCCATAACCGCTCGGCATGCTGCCGCCACCCGTCCCGACGCGCTCCAGTAGCGGCACCAACAGCAGCTTGGTCGGCCAGGTCGGCGCGTCGAGCAGAACACGCTGGCCCACCGTGCGGGCGGACTCAGGCAGCGCCGCCAGGGTCGTCACGATCGATTCGTGGATTAGCTGCCAGCACTGCGCCAGCTCAAGGCCGTAGGCCGTCGCGCAGCCATCGGCGATCGCGTGCAGATTGACCTGCACCGCCAGCGTCTGGAAGTAGATCAGCAGCTGCTCGGGCGCGGCGTTGATCAGGCTGTTGGGCGTGCCCGGCTTCACGATGTACTCAGGCTCGGGCAATCCCGCGTCGGCCAGCCACGGCAGATGCAGCCGCACGGTGTCGTGGTCGCGCAGCAGCAGCCCTTCGATGCGTCCGCCGCGTGTCACCAGCACGACGTTCTGGCCGTGTAGCTCGGGCATGATGCCGTACCCGAAGCAGCGCAGTGCCATGTCGATCAGCGTGTGCGCGACCTCGCGGAACAGCTCCGCGATCTGCGCTCCGTCGCCACGCACCCGCAGCAGATGCTCGATCGCCGGCATGGTACCCTGAGCTGTCACAACCGAAAGCGCGGCCATCGGCAGCAGCTCGATCTCGGGATCGGCGAGCAGCGCGGCGGGATATGCGCGCAGCAAACAGCCGAGATGTCCCGGCTTGTCGGCGAAGGGATCGGACGTGGGATCGTTGAAGGCCAGCCACTGGCGCTCGTCGCAGAGCCAGAGCCGCCGGCCAACCTCAGAGTCCAGCGCGATCAAAGCTTGCAGCAGCGCCTGGCTGCGCTCGGCGTTGCGCTGGTAGCGCGGCGGCAGCACGCGCAGTGCGCCCAGCGCGGAGATGCCCAGCGGCACCTTGACATGCAGCGATTCATCGCGGAGCAGCACCAGGCTGCGCGCCGAGCTGGTCGCGGCCAGGCGGCCCAGATTTTGCGCCAGCGGCACGATCACGCGATCGCGCAGCTCGTCGGCGTAGAGCGTCGGCAGCACCTGTGCCAGCTGCCAGGGATGCACTGGCAGCCCTACGTAATCCTTGGCGCTGATGCCTGCCGCCGCATAGCTCTGCTGCAGCCGGTCAAGATCCTCGTCGTCCAGAATCGTCTCGGCGATGGTGGTCGCGCCGCCCTGAATGTGATCGCGACGCACCGCCAGCCAATCCAGGCCAAATGTCGCGTCCAGCAGCGGCCCAAACTGGCGGAACTCGTCCTCCGACCAGCCGCTCTTGGCCCGCGACGAAGGATGAAACGGTCGGTCGCGCAGCGCCGCCAGCCGCTCCCAGTCGAGCAGCTTTGGCCGCTGCGAGTCTGCCAGATCCTGCGCAATCTGCGGCGCGGCTTCCAGCAGAATCGTGGTGTGGCTGAGCGCGGTTTCAAGATCCGCCCGGAAGCCGTCGAGATTCGGCAGCGCCGCACGTGCTTGCGGGCTCAAGCTTTCGGCGACGACTCGCATGACTTCCAACGGCCCCAGCACACGCCCCGATCGCTCGGTAGAGTCGAGCAGCAGCACCGGCGCGCGGCTCAGACGATACGGCTGGACCGGCGTGTCCTGGCGGGCGCGCAGCACCAGCGTCCGATCGCCGAGCGGCAGGCTGAGATAGCTTTCGCCCGGCTGTAGAACAAACTCGTCGTGCGCCAGCGCGTCGATCTGGTCCAGCACGACAGCGCGCTCGGCGATGCCAAAGCTGTTTTCGTATATCAGCGCGTCGATCAGCTCGTGTAAGATCAACGTTTCGGCGCGCATGTGATCAGTATTTGAGTGATTCATGTATGCCTTGAGTTTCCAAATAGCCTGGTGTTGTTACACAACTGCCGCGTTAAGGGAAGATTCAGCGTACTCGCGGGAGCGCAGCAGATCGGCAACCCACTGATCGTTGTAGACTGTGTCGAGATAGCGCTCACCACGATCGGGAAACACGGTGAGAATGCGATACGGTCGCGGCAGCGTCGGCACCAGCTTTTGGATCGCGGCGATCACCGAGCCGGACGAGCCGCCCGCAAAAATGCCCTCAGTCGCCAGCAACTCGCGGCAGCCACACACCGACTCAAAGTCGTCGACGTAGACGACATCGTCGATCTCGGCGCGGCTCAGCAGCTCCGGCACACGACTCGCGCCGATACCCGGCAGCTCGCGCGGGCCTGTGGGGCCGCCGAAGATCACCGAGCCCGCCGCATCCACCGCGATCACATGCAGCCGTGGAAAGTTTTGACGCAGCCGCCGCGCCAGGCCCAGGATCGTGCCCGTGGTGCTGACCGCCGTCACCAGACAGTCGATCGGACGATCCAGATCCGCGATGATCTCCTCGCCCGAGCCCGCGTAGTGCGAGCGCCAGTTCAGCTGGTTGGCATACTGGTTGATCCACAGGCTGTTGGGAGTGCGCTCAAGCAGCTGTTTGACGCGCTGAATACGCGTCTTGAGGTAGCCACCCTGATCGTCGGGCGTGCGCACCATCTCGATCCGCGCGCCGTAGCGCTCCAAAAGCGTGAGATTGGTCGGCGAGATCTTGGGATCGACAACCGCAGTGAACGTCAGACCATACACGCGCGCCACCATCGCCAGCGCAATGCCAAGATTGCCTGATGTGCTCTCGATCAGATGCGTTCCGCCGTTAATCGTGCCGTCGTGCAGCCCTTGCTCGACGATAAAGCGCGCCGGACGATCCTTGACGCTGCCGCCAGGATTGAGGAATTCCAGCTTAGCAATGACTTCCAGATCCCGGTATGGGAAGAGCCGCTGCAAAGAAACCAGCGGCGTGCGGCCCACACAATCTATAATCGACTCGTAAATCATCTATATCTCCTTCGAGGAGATATGTGTGATAATAACTATCATTTTGTCCTCTTTGACGGGGAATTAAATTCAACGTGGCATTAAAAATATAATTAAATACTCAATTTGTCAAAAATTGATTATGATAATAGTTATCAAACAAGTCAATCAAGAATCAAGAATGATAATTATTCACATTCAACATAAGAGTGATACTTTTGTCTCCTTGAAATACAACGCGCACAAAAATAGCGCAGCCAAGCTGCGCTAAGGTTGAACGAGATGTTGGGTTAGGATTAGAGGATCAAGACGATCGTGCCCGCGACGATCAGACCGCCGCCGACGATCGCTTGCCAGGTCAGCGGCTCGCCCAGGAAGATCGCCGAAAGCACCAGGATCAGTACCAGGCTGGACTTATCGATCGGCGCGACCAGCGAGGCATTGCCCTCCTGCAAGGCCCGAAAATAGCAGAGCCAGGAAAGTCCGGTCGCGGCCCCCGAAAGCACCAGAAACAGCAGCGTCCGGCGCGAAAGCGTCTCGATGCCCGCCGCCTCGCCGCGCGCAAACACAATGCCCCAGGCGATCGCCAGAATCACCACCGTGCGAATCGCCGTCGCCAGATTCGAACTCACATCTTTCACGCCGATCTTGGCAAAGATCGTGGTCAGCGCCGCGAAGAGCGCCGAGAGCAGGGCATAGAACCACCAGGTTTTAGGCATGGTCGTAACCTTTACAAAAGCGCCGCGCTAGCGAATGCGCCAGAAAGACAGGCCTTTATACGCGCGGATCACGAGCAGCGATCCATCGGGCGAAAAATCGAGGCTCCAGGCGGGCGAGTCTGTATCGATGCTGCGTACCAGCGCGCCGTCGCTTACACGCCACAGCCGCACATCTCGATCATCATAGCCCGCACCTGAGGCCAGCAGCGTGCCGTCGGGCGAAAACGCCAGCGCCTGGATGTCATCGCCATGCTGACCAAACGAGCGCACTAGCGTACCATCGCTCACGCGCCATAAACTGATCGTTTGCGCCTCGTCTGCCCTGGCGATCAGCTGACCGTCGGGCGAAAGGATGACCGCGTCACTCCACCCTGCCGTATTGATTGTGCGAACCAGCGTCCCATCCTGCACCTGCCACAGATGCAGCGGATTTGTGATCTCAGCGCTCAACAACAGCGTCCCGTCATGGTTGAAGCTGAATGAGCGCACAAGATCGGGCGTTTCGATCGTCCGCAGCAGCGTGCCGTCCGACACACGCCACAAACGAATAAGCTTATCGCTTGAGCTAGAGGCGAGCAAAGTGCCATCAGGCGAGAACACCAGATCCCGGACATCATCGGTGGCGGCAGGGATCGTACGCAGCAAGGTTCCATCGGCAACATTCCACAGCCGAATCGTGGTATCCGGTGATGACGAGGCGAGCATGGCGCTGTCGGGGCTGAAGCTGACGTAGGCGTCTGGCGATCGCATAGCGCTGTCCAGCAAGGAGCCGCCCTCGACGACCTCGCCGCTGTGATCTTCCAGGATACGAGCAAGCCTGCGATCAGGTAGCGACCAGAGCCGGACTGTTCCCTGGCGGTCTGTGGTTGCAAGCAAGCGGCCATTCGGCGCATACGCGCTATCGTTCAGCCCCGCTGCATGGTTGATCACACCTGCGCAGCCCTGAAACCGACGCGTGAGATCCAGGCCACTACACGGCGCGAAGGTGTAGGACTGCGTAATGGCGATGAATGCGATCTCGAAAGCAAAGACTACAGCCAGCAGCCGCAGCGACCAGCTAGCGCTCAGCTGCCTGAGCAGCAGCGGTGCCTCGAACCAGCGCGAGGTGGCCGGACGCTCTGTCGCAGGCAACAAGTGGTAGCGAATATCCCCGAGCAGCGCACCAAGCAGCAGCGCCAGCGCGATCATCATCGCGAACCCCATTACACCGCCGATGATCTGCTGTAAGGAGATAAGCCCGAAGACTCCCAGCGCCATGGCCAGGCGCTGAGACAGATCGGTGTACACAAGTGTGCCATCCGCTATCCGT
>JAFAYS010000584.1 GCA_019240175.1 Chloroflexota bacterium
GCCGATCCCGAATTTCTAGCCGAGCTGCACCGGCTTGAGCAAACATACACGGGCCGCCCCACGCCGATCACGTTTGCCGGGCGGCTGACCGAGCACTGCGGCGGCGCTCAGATCTATCTCAAGCGCGAAGATCTGGCGCATACCGGCGCGCACAAGATCAACAACGCGCTGGGCCAGGGATTGCTCGCCAAGCGCATGGGCAAGACGCGTATTATCGCCGAGACGGGCGCGGGACAGCACGGCGTGGCCACGGCGACGGTCTGCGCGCTGCTCGGGCTTGATTGCGTGGTCTACATGGGTACTGAGGACATGGCGCGTCAGCGGCCTAACGTGTTTCGCATGCGGCTGCTGGGCGCTGAGGTGCGCGGCGTGAACAGTGGCTCCTGCACGCTCAAAGACGCGATCAACGAGGCCATGCGCGACTGGGTGACGAATCCCGAGTCGTACTATCTGCTGGGCTCGGCGCTCGGCCCGCATCCCTACCCAACGATGGTGCGTGATTTCCAGTCGGTGATCGGGCGTGAGGCGCGGGCGCAGATGTTGGAGCTGACGGGGCGATTGCCGGATGTGGTCGTGGCCTGCGTGGGCGGCGGCTCGAACGCGATCGGCATCTTCCACCCGTTCCTTGACGATGCCGACGTGGTGCTGCGCGGCGTGGAGGCCGGCGGTCTTGGGCCGGAGTCCAACAAGCACGCGGCGCGCTTCGCCGGTGGTCGTCCGGGCGTGCTGCAAGGCACCTACTCGTATGTGCTGCAAGACGAGGACGGCCAGATCGCGCTGACGCACTCGGTCTCCGCCGGCCTGGATTACGCCTCGATCGGTCCTGAGCACGCCATGCTCCACGACAATGGCCGGGCCAGCTACACCTACGCCACCGACGAGGAGGCGCTGGAAGGCTTCCAAACTCTGTGCCGGACCGAGGGCATTATTCCCGCGCTGGAGTCGGCCCATGCCGTCGCCGAGGCGGTTAAGCTCGCGCCGACGCTCGACGCCGACAAGATTATTCTGATCAACCTGTCAGGCCGTGGCGACAAAGATATCTTCACGGTCGCGGATCAGCTGGGAGTATCGATGTAAGATGGTTGAGGAGAAGGAGGTTAGCGTCGGCCTGTCGCGGTTGCCGATCTGGTGGCAGGTGGCGCTCGGCTACGCTGCGTTAGGCGTGATCGGCTGGCTGATGCTGGGCATACAAGCACTTTCTCAGCGCAACGGTGTTCGGGAGCGTGTGGCGGCGCTGATCGCGCAGGGCGATTCCGAGGCGGCGCTCGCAGGCATCAACTACGCCGGATCGCTGTCGGTGGATATGGGCGTCGCGTTTGTCGCCGCCGCGATCTTTGCCTTTGTCGCCGCCGCACTTTTCCGCCGCACGTGGAACGCCTGGGATTATGCGACGCTGGTGGTCGGTTTTGCGGGCGTGCTGTCGCTGATTTTTCTCTGCGCGCGCGGTCGCATTTTGGTCGGGCTGCCGATCACGATGTTGCCGCTGCTGGCGCTGCTCTACGTTCCCGGCCTCAAAACCGTGATGAATGTGGGCGAGCGTGAGCGCGAAACGCCGGAGCCCGAGCAGCCTGCCACAAGCTTGAGCCGCGACGAGATCGAGCGTGAGATTGCCAGGGAGCGCACGCTGATCAGCCAGCTTTCGCAAAACCTTGACGTGTTCGAGGTCGAGCGCGCGATGGATACTGATGTGTTTATGCTGCGCTACACGCAGGGCCTGGAAGAAGAAAGCAGCGATAACGCCGAGTGGTTTTCGATCGGGCGGGCGGTGCGACGTAGCCGTGAGCGCGTGGCGACGCTGCTGGCACAGCTAGAAGCGCTGCCGGATTAGCATCGCTAAGAAACTACCAGGAATCACAACGTCGGGACCACACGGCCCCGACGTTTGTTTTAACAGCTTCTTAAGCTGGCTGCGGCACAGCGGCTAGCTGTCCACAGGCCGCCGCAATCGCGACGCCGCGCTCGGCACGCACCGTGCAGGCGATGCCGCGCTCAAGCAGCACGTTCTGGAACGACTCGATCTGCTTGCGATGCGAGCGTTGCAGCGGCGCGCCCGGCACCGGATTCCAGGGAATCAGATTAACGTGGCAAAGCATGCCCTTGACCAGATCCGCCAGCTGCTCGGCCAGCTCGACCGAGTCGTTTTGGCCCTGCAACAGCACATACTCAAAGCTCACGCGCCGGTGCGTTTTCTCGATGTACTCCTGGGTTGCCGCCATCAGCTCGTCGATTGGATACCGGCGATTGACCGGCATTAGCGCTGAGCGCAGCTCGTCGTTGGGCGCGTGCAGCGAGATCGCCAGGTTGAGCGGGATCTTCTCAGTAGACAGCCGTCGAATGCCCGGAGCCAGGCCCACGGTCGAGACGGTCATGTTGCGCGCGCCAAGGTTGAAGCCCTGCGGATTGTGCAGCTGCTCCACGCTCGTCCACCAGCGATCGTAGTTGGCGAACGGCTCGCCCATGCCCATGAAAACCAGATTGGTGATATGGTCGTGGCGGTGGGCGGCGTTGAAGCCGTTGTTGCGCAGATTGCGCTCAAAGTACAGCACCTGCTCGACGATCTCGCCCGGCGTGATATTGCGCAGCAAGCCCATGCGACCGGTCGCGCAGAAGACGCAGCCCATCGCGCAGCCCGCCTGCGTCGAAATACAGATCGTCGCGCGGTCCGGGTAGAGCATCAGCACCGACTCGACCACGTTGCCGTCGGGCAGACGCCACAGCACCTTGCGCGTGTCGCCGTCGTCGGCGGTTTGCTCCTGCACCAGCTGTAGCACGCCGAGCTTGGTCTCAGCTGTCAGCCGCTCACGCAGCGCCGCCGGCAGATCCGTCATCGCCTCGAAGGATGGCGCGAGGTTGCGGTAGAGCTGAATATAGATCTGCTTGGCACGAAAACCGGGCTGACCCCAGCTTTTCATCAGCTCTGTAAGCTGCGGCAGCGTCAGATCGTAGATATTGATCGCTCGCTGTGGTTCGAGCTTGATTGTCGTCATTTCTTTTTGCATCAGTGTGAATTATACCAAATACTCGACATAACTGTTTGACTAGTGACGCCGCTAGCGCAGCTTGATCCGATCCAGCAGCAGCGCCACGGCCTCAGGCGATCCTACCACAACCGGCTCCGGCGCGGATTTTCCGCTGAGCATAGGCCGCACATCCAGCGGTTCCCGCGATCGCAGCAGTCGTGCCTCGCCGCCCGCGCGCTCCAATACTGCGAGTCCCGCCGCAACGTCCCACAGTTTTGGCTGGCCAACCAGCGCGCCAGCGGCGGTTCCACGCGCTACATAGGAGACATAGGCCGCCATCGAGCCCAGCGATCGCACTTTGCCGGGATAGTCGATGGTGTAGCGGCGATGAATATTCGAGGGCGTGCAGATCCAGCTCTCGGAGTCGAGCAGGTTGTCGCGCATGACTTCGGTAGGTTGGCCGTTGAAGAGCGCCGGACCCTCGACATCGGCCTCGTACCACTCGTCCATGACCGGCATATGGAAGCAGCCCAAGATCGGGCGTCCATGGCGCAGCAGGCCGATCGAAATGCCCCAGATCGGCAGGCCGCTGACAAACGCGCCGGTGCCGTCGATCGGATCGATCGCCCACAGGTACTCGGCGTCGACATTGTGCTGGCCCTGCTCCTCGCCGACGATGCCATGCGCGGGATAGGCCGCTTTGATCCGCTGGCGCAGAAGCTGTTCGATCTCTTCGTCGGCGGCGGTGACGTAGCTGCGGTCGGGCTTGCGCCGCGCCTCGACGGTGTTGTAGTAGCCCAGCGCGATCGCTGCCGCCTCGCGAACCCATGCGCGCACCTGCTGCAATTCCATAGTCGTCCTTAGATCTATGCTATGCTTAGCGTTTATTCGCTCAGCAGTGATTATGCCCCGAAATGGAACTGAAATGTTTGTCGCTCCCGATATTATACAGGTTGAGCTTCCCCTACCGTTTCCGCTCAAGATTGTCAACTGTTATCTGGTGCGTGGTCCCGACGGCTGGGCGCTGATCGACAGCGGCATCAACTGGCCGCCCGCGCTCGAAGCCTGGCAGCGCGCGCTGGCGCAGTGGTCGATCCGGCCCCGCGATGTGTGCGAAATCTATATTACGCATTATCATCCGGATCATGTGGGGCTGGCCGGCTGGTGGCAGCGACAGAGCGACGCCCCGGTGTTTATGACGCCGCTGGAAGCGCGCTCTGTGATCGAGGTGTGGAGCGATGGTCCGTGGACTGGTCGTCAGCTGGCGGCGCTTTTTACGGCTCACGGCATGCCTGAAACGCTGGCACAGGCCGTTGCCGAGCGTTCTGAAGGAACGCACGAGATGACGCAGCCGCTGCCTGAGATCACGCCGCTGGCGCAGCTAGCCATCCCGGCGGACGCGGAGTACCTGGTTCCTGCCGCGCCGCTGCTGATCGCTGGACGCGCGTTTCAGCCGCTGGTGCTGCCCGGCCACGCCGACGAGCATCTGTGCTTGTTTGAGCCCGCCACTGGCGTGCTGCTTGCCGCCGATCATGTGCTGCCGCGCATCAGCCCGAATATCAGCGTGCTGCCACACACGCGCCCCGATCCGCTGGGCCGCTATCTGCGCAGCTTTGCGGCGCTGGAATCGCTGGCGGTCGAGATCGTGCTGCCGGGCCACGGTCTCGCGCTGACCAATCTGCACGAGCGTCTAGAGCAGTTGCGCTCGCATCATATCGATCGTTTGGAAGAGATGCTCACGGCGATTGGCGCGGGCACGACTGCCTACGAGATCGCCACACGGATCTTTCGCATGGACCAGCTTTCGCCGCATCAGGTGCAGTTCGCGATGGGCGAGACGATCGCACATCTCGATTATCTGGTGGCCGAAGATCGGGTTGATCGCAGCGATAGCGAACCGGTAACGTATCGGCTGAAGCGCTAGCAGCTAGCCTTCGGTCTGTGGCGATCCGTGCTGCTCGGCCTCATGCACATAGCGCAGCGCGATCGCCACGCCCATCAGCGTCAGCGTCGCGGCGATGATGCAGTTGACCAGCAGCGACGAGGACTCAAGCACCGGCACGCCAATCTGTGAGGCGATCGCGCGGCTGACCTGGTAGGCGGTTACTACCAGCGCCATAACGGTCGCGCGGCCAACCGTGCTGATCGTCGTAGCAAAGGTCAGCGAGGCGACGACCGCGAACTCGACAAAGACCGCGAAGAGCATGTAGCAGGCCAGATAGCTGATCCAGCTGAAGCTCACAAACGGCTGCGCCAGAAAGAGCAGCGCGGCGATGCCAAAGGCCAGCGTCGAGGCGCGGCGCTTGCCCAGCCGATCTGTGAAGAGCGTCGAGCCCAGCGAGCCGAGCATCTCGCCCAGGCCGAAGACAAAGGCTGCAGTTCCCAGGTCGGTCAGCGTCGCGTTGAAGTGCTGCGTTACCCACGGTGCCTGCGCGATGTAGAGCATCTCCCAGCCGCCGAGCGCCAGAAACGAAAACGTAAACATGCCCAGCACGCTCGGGTTCCTGGCGATCGTCATGAACGAGGCGTCGGAGCCTTGATTGCTGCGCAGATGCGCGGCTTCGA
>JAFAYS010000629.1 GCA_019240175.1 Chloroflexota bacterium
TGCCGACCAAGGGCGATAGCGACGGTTCCGCTTGGCGACGGATTAGCTCAGCGAACTGTTCGATCGTCGCGCCCTCAAAGAGCGCTGATAGCGGGAGCTTCTGCCCAAGCTGCTTTTGAATCTGCGCAACCAGGCGAATCGCAATCAACGAGTGTCCGCCCAGCTCGAAGAAGTTATCTATCACGCCGATCGGCCTGGTTGGCAGCAGCTCTTCCCAGATCTGAACAAGCTGCTGTTCCAGCGCGTTTCGTGGCCCGACATACGTGCGCGACGATTCCGCTTGCTCGCGATCCGGTGCCGGCAGCGCCTGGCGATTCAGCTTGCCGTTGGGCGTGCGCGGCAGCTGATCCAGCACCACAAACGCCGAGGGCAGCATATATGCCGGCAGGTGCTGGCCGAGGAACGCCCGCAGTTCCTCACGGCTGGCCCTCACCCCCAGCCCCTTCCCCGAACCTCCGCCGGCCTCGGCGTCGGTTGCGACAGGAGAAGGGGGAGAGATCGTACTCCTTTGTTCCTTTGTTCCCTTGTTCGTTTGTTCTTCCCCTAGGTTCTGGGTTCTCCAATCTAGGTTCTCCGTTACGTACGCTACCAGCCGCTGATCGCCCGGATGATCTTCGCGCACGATCGCCACTGCCTCGCGCACCGCCGGATGTTTCGCCAGGATCGCCTCGATCTCGCCCAGCTCGATGCGGAAGCCGCGAATTTTGACCTGGTGATCGATGCGTCCGAGGATCTCGACGGTGCCGTCTGGTCGCCAGCGGCCAAGGTCGCCGGTGCGCACCATGACCTGGCCATCCTCGAACGGGCAGACCACAAAGCGCTCGGCGGTGAGTTCGGGGCGGAACAGGTAGCCGCGCGACACGCTCTCGCCGGATACACACACCTCGCCCGCGATGCCGACCGGCTGCGGCTGGTCGAAGGCGTCCAGGATATAGATGCGGTTGTTTTGCAGCGGTCTGCCCACCGTGATCGGTGTGCCCAGGTCGGCGGCGCGGATCGAGCCCAGGATATTGATGTCGCTGATCTCGGTCAGGCCGTAGATGTTGACGATCTCGACGCTTGGGCCGAGCTGGCCAAACACGCTCTGTAGCAATCGCTGCTCAAGCTTCTCGCCGCCGATCAGCAGGTAGCGCAGCGCGTTGGCCGGCTGCTCGGGCGCGACCTCGTTGAGTACCGTTTGCAGATACGACGGCACCGCGTCGAGCAGATGAATCTGGTGCTCATGCAGGTAGCGCAGCAGCGCGCGGCTGTTGAATTTGACCGGATCGGCGATGATGTGCAGCGTGCGGCCAAAGATCAGCGTCGGGAAGATCTGGTTGACCGAGATGTCGAAGCTGATCGACGTGATCAGGCCGGTGATCTGCACCGCCGGATCGTCGAAGTAGGCTTGCAGACCATGCACCAGGTTGATCAGGCCCTGCTGCTTGACCATCACACCTTTGGGTCGTCCGGTCGAGCCCGAGGTGAAGATCACGTAGGCCAGGTGGTCCGGCAAGACCACACGCGGCGGATTGCTGGTCGGCTGCGCGGCCAGCGTGGCCCAATCGGCATCCAGGCGGAAGATCTGCGCCGCGTGCTCGGGCAGGTGATCGACCAGCGCGGCCTGCGTTAGAATCACCGGTGCCTGGCTGTGGGAGAGCATATACTGCAAGCGATCGGCGGGATAGGCCGGATCGAGCGGGACGTACGCGCCGCCCGCTTTGAGGATCGCCAGCATGCCCACGATCATCTCGAGACTACGCTCGACCATCAGCGCCACGAGCACGTCCGGCCCGACGCCTTGATCGCGGAGATAGTGGGCCAGCTGGTTCGCCCGCGCATTCAGCTCCGCATAGGTCAGACTCGCGCCCTCAAACACAATCGCCGTACGATTGGGCGTGCGCTCGGCCTGGGCCTCGATCAGTTGGTGAACCGCCGCCTCGCGCGGATACGATTTAGCGGACGCATTCCAGGCTGCGAGCTGGCGCTGCTCCGCCTCGCCGATCAGGGCCACGCGCGCGATCGGCAGATCCGGACTGGCGACCATCGCGCTGAGCACCAGCTGATACTGCTGGATCATCCGTGTGATCGTCGCTTCGTCAAACAAATCCGTCGCATACTCCACGTGCCCCGTCACGCCGGACGCGGTGTCAAAGAGCAGCAGCGACAGATCGAACACCGAGGTCGAGTGGTCGATGTCCAGCGGCGTCAGCTGGATCTCGGGCAGGCGAATCTCCGGTAATGGCGCGTTCATCAGCGCGAAGAGCACCTGGAAGAGCGGCTGCCGGCTGCGATCACGGTCAGGTTGCAGGCGCTCCACGACGGCTTCAAAGGGCGCATCCTGGTGCGCATACGCGTCGAGCGTCGTGGCGCGAACACGGTCCAGCAGATCGCGGAAGGTTGGGCTGCCATCAAGACTGGTACGCAGCACGAGCGTGTTGATAAAGAACCCAATCAGCGGCTCGGTCTCAGGCTGCGTTCGTCCGGCGATCGGCGTGCCCACGGCGATGTCATCCTGGCCGCTATAGCGCGCCAGCAGCACATACCATCCGGCCAGCAGCGTCATAAAGAGCGTGATGCCCTGCTGCCGGCTCAGCGACGCCAGCTGCTCCATCAGCGCCCGATCCAACTCCACCGGCAGCGTCGTGCCACGGTGGCTTTCGACGGGTGGTC
>JAFAYS010000772.1 GCA_019240175.1 Chloroflexota bacterium
CGGAGCTGCCGATCCAGTACGCCGACTTCGCGATCTGGCAGCGTGAGCAATTACAAGGCGCGGTGGTGGAGCAGCAGATCGCGTATTGGAAGCAGCAGCTAGAGGACGCGCCCGCGCTTTTAAGCCTACCGACCGATCGTCCGCGTCCGGCGGTCCAGTCGCATCGCGGCGCGCTGCAAGCGTTCGAACTGCCGCCCGCACTCTCGGCGGCGCTCAAGAGCTTGAGCCAGCAGGAAGACGTGACGCTGTTTATGCTGCTGCTGGCGGCGTTCAATGTGCTGCTCGGGCGCTACAGCGGCCAGAGCGATATTGTGGTCGGCACCTCAGTCAGTGGCCGCAGCCGCAGCGAGGTCGCCCGCGTGATGGGCTTTTTCGCCAACAACCTCGCGCTGCGTACGGATCTCACGGGCCGGCCTAGCTTTCGCGAGCTGGTGCAGCGCGTCCGAGCGACGGCGCTGGGGGCGTACGCGCATGGAGATCTGCCCTTCGAGCTATTGGTTGAGCAGCTCAACCCCGAACGCAGCCTGAGCCACGCGCCGATCTTTCAGGTCGTCTTCACGCTGCAAAACGAGCTGGTGCCGACACGCGAAGTCGCCGGCGTGACGATGCGACCACGGCTGATCGAGACCGCCACGACCAAGCTCGACCTGATCTTGTTTATGTGGGATGGTCGCGAGCAGCTGACCGGCACGTTAGAGTACAGCACCGATCTCTTTGACGCCGCGACGATCACGCGACTGATCGAGCATTTTGGCGTGCTACTGACAGCAATCGCCGCCGATCCCGACCGCGCGATCATTGATCTGCCGCTGCTGACCGCCGCCGAGACCCAGCTGCTCGACGAGTGGAGCGGCACCAGCGCTGCGCCGGATCACCGCGCGACCGGCGAGCCGTTGCACCAGACGATCGCGGCGCAGGCCAGGCGCACACCCGATGCCCTGGCGGTTGCCTGTGGCGATCGCTCACTGAGCTATGCCCAGCTAGAGCGGCAGGCGAATCAGCTTGCGCACTGGCTTCAGGCGCAGGGCGTCGGGCCGGAAACCAGAGTTGGACTGTGCATGGAGCGCTCGCCGGAACTGCTGGTTGGGATTTTGGGCATCCTCAAGGCGGGCGGCGCGTACGTTCCACTCGATCCGAGCTATCCCGCCGAGCGCCTCCAAGCGATGCTTGCCGACGTCCAGGCACCGATTGTGGTGACGCAGGAGCGGCTAGCCGGCAAGCTGCGCCAGGAGCCGTACGCCTACAGCGGCCAGCTGATCTGCCTGGACTCCCAGCGTGAAGCGCTGGCCTCCGAGGCGGAAACGCCGCCGCTCAGCACGATCACTGCCCAGAATCTGGCGTATGTGATCTACACCTCGGGCTCGACCGGCCAGCCGAAAGGCGTGCTGATCAGCCATGGCAACCTGGCGGCCTCGACAGCGGCGCGGCATAGCTTCTACCGCGAGCCAGTCACGTCGTTTTTGCTGCTGTCGTCGTTTGCCTTCGATAGCTCGATCGCCGGGATTTTCTGGACGCTCAGCCAGGGCGGCACTCTGCACCTGCCGCCGGACGGCAGCCACGGCGATCCAGCGGCGATCGCGAGGCTAATGGCGCGACATCAGATCTCGCACATGCTCTGCCTGCCGTCGCTGTACGCGCTGGTGCTGTCCAGCACGCAAACCAGCCAGCTTACAAGTCTGCGCTGCGTGATCGTCGCGGGCGAGGCGTGTAGCCACGATCTCATCGATCGGCATCAGCAGACGCTTGCGCACACTGCGCTCTTCAACGAGTACGGCCCGACCGAGGGCACCGTCTGGTGTAGCGTGTACGACTGCACCGGCTCCGAGATACTGCAGCCAGTGCCGATCGGTCGTCCAATTCCAGGCGCGCAGATCTATGTTCTGGATGCGCAGCTGCGCCCGGTGCCGATCGGCGTGCCCGGCGAGCTATATCTGGGCGGCGATCAGGTTGCGCGCGGCTACCACAAACGTCCAGATCTGACCGCCGCGCTATTTATTCCCAATCCGTTTGCAGCAGATGGATCGCGGCTGTACCGCACCGGCGATCTGGCGCGCTGGCTGCCCAACGGCGATCTGCAAACGCTGGGCCGCATCGATCAGCAGGTCAAGCTGCGCGGCTTTCGCATCGAGCTGGAAGAGATCGAAGCTGCGCTATTACAGCATCCTGCCGTACGCGAGGCCGTGGCGATCGTGCGGGAAGACAGCGGCGACAAACGGATTGTGGCCTATGTAGAACCTAGAACCCAGAACCTAGAACCTAGGGAACAAGAGAACAAAGGAACAAACGAACAAGCGAACAAAGAACAGGCGGGGCTTAGCGAAGAATGGCGACAGCATGTCGCGGAGTGGCAGCAAGTCTTTGATGATGCGCTGGCCGTCGATGGCTCCGATCCGACGTTTCAGATTGCGGGCTGGAATAGCAGCTTTACTAACGCGCCGATCCCAGCCGACGAGATGCGCGAGTGGGTCGATCAAACAGTCGCGCGCGTGCTTGAACTGCAGCCACGGCGCGTGCTTGAGATCGGCGTGGGAACGGGGCTGTTGCTGTTTCGCATCGCGCCGGGCTGTGAGCGCTACGTCAGCACCGATATCGCGCCGCTGGTGCTGGACGATCTGCGACAACGACTCGATAGCTCAGGTCAGGCCTGGCCGCAGGTGCAGCTTGAGCAGCGCGCCGCCGACGATCTGAGCGGCATCGCGGGTCCGTTCGACACGGTGATCCTCAACTCAGTGGTGCAATATTTTCCGAGCGTCGATTATCTCCTGCGCGTGCTGGAACAAGCGACCAATGTTTTGGCACCGGGCGGCAACATATTTATCGGCGATGTGCGCAGCCTGCCGCTGCTGGAAGCGTTTCACACTGCCGTCCAGGCGCATCAAGGTGCTGCCGAGCTGACCAGCACACAGCTGCGGCAGCGGATACATGCACAGCTGGCGCGCGAGCAAGAGCTGGTAATCGATCCCGAGCTCTTCGCCGCGCTGCGTGCGCATCTGCCGCAGATTGGCCAGGCTGTGGTGCGGCTCAAACGTGGCCGCCGCGACAGCGAGCTGGCGCGCTTCCGCTATGATGTTGTGCTGCACAGCGGTGAGCCGCCGGTCCAGACTGCGCTCGACTGGCTAGATTGGCATGCGCAGCAACTCAGCGTCACAACAGTTCATGAACTCCTGGCAGCAGGGCCGGATGTGCTCAGTCTGCGCGGCATTCCCAACGCGCGCATCCTGGACGATCTCAAGCTGGTCACGCTGCTGGCCCAGGCCGAGGACACAGCGCCGGTCGAGTCGCTGCGCCGCGCGCTGCCGGCGACTCCACCCACATCTGGCGTCGATCCCGAGGAGCTGTGGGCGCTTGGCGACGCGCTGCCTTACGCGATCGATGTGCTGCCGTCGCCGGTCAGCCTGCAAGCCTTCGACGTGGTGTTTCGGCGGCGTGGCGGTCAGTGGGCCGAGATTGCCACGGGCACGATCCCGAACCGGGAGCAGATCCAGCCCTGGCAGGCCTACGCGACCAATCCGCTGGCGGGCAAGCTTCAGCGTCATTTGATCCCCGAGCTGCGGCGGCGACTTGAGCAGCGCTTGCCGGAATATATGCTGCCGTCTGCGTTTGTGCTGCTGCCGGCGCTGCCCAAAACCCCGAACGGCAAGCTCGATCGCAAGAGACTGCCGGCACCGGATCGGCTGCGGCTGGATCAGACGCCGGCCTTTGTCGCGCCGCGCACGCCAATCGAGCGTCAGCTGGCGACGATCTGGGCCGAGATCCTGGACCTTGAGCGCGTCGGCGTGACCGATAACTTTTTCGTGCTCGGGGGCCACTCGCTGCTGGCGACGCAGGTGATGTCGCGCGTACGTGACAGCTTGCAGGTCGAGCTGCCGCTGCGCGCGCTCTTTGAAGCGCCGACCGTGAGCGGCCTGGCCGCGCTGATCGAATCGCATCACCAAATCACCCCAGCGGATGAGGTGCTGCCGATCGCGCCGGTCTCACGCGATCAGCCGCTCGATCTGTCATTCGCGCAGGAGCGGCTGTGGGTGCTCGATCAGTTGATGCCGGGTAATCTGTTCTATAACATGCCCACGGCGGTTTCCCTGAGCGGGCCGCTCGACGTCGATCTGCTCCAGCTGAGCCTGGACGAGGTCGTGCGCCGTCACGAGTCGATCCGCACGACGTTCAAAACTGTGGCTGGACGTCCGCTGCAAATCATCGCGCCGACGCTCGACGTGCCGATTCGCCTGGTCGATCTCCAAGCGCTGCCCGAGTTTGAGCGCGACAACGCGGCGCGGCGGCTGGCCGTCGAGGATGTGCGCCAGCCCTTCGATCTGACCAGCGGCCCTTTGCTGCGCGTAACGCTTTTCCGCCTCGCCCACAATCGCCACGTGCTCTTCCTGGCGATGCATCATATTATTTCGGATGGCTGGTCGCTGGGCGTGCTGGTGCAGGAGATCGCCGCGCTCTACGCGGCCTTTGCCAGCGGACAGCCTTCACCTTTGCCCGAGCTGCCGATCCAGTACGCCGACTACGCGATCTGGCAGCGCGAGTGGCTCCAAGCCGGCGTTGCCGAGGCGCAGCTGAGCTACTGGAAAGCCCAGCTCGCTGGCCTGCCGCAGGTGCTGGATCTGCCGACCGATCGACCGCGACCGCCGGTGCGCACCGCCAGCGGCGCGCGCCGATCCCGCGTGCTACCCGCCGAGCTAACCGCAGCGCTGCACAGCTTCAGCCAGCGCGAAGGCGTGACGCCGTTTATGGCGTTGCTGACCGCCTTCAACATCGTGCTGCACAGCTATAGCGGCCAGGATCGCATCGTGGTGGGCTCACCGATCGCCAATCGTAACCGCCGCGACATCGAGAACCTGATTGGCTTTTTCATCAACGCGCTGGCGCTGCCGACCGATCTCACGGGCAATCCCACGCTGCGAGAGCTGCTGGCGCGCGTGCGCGAAACGACGCTGGGCGCGTATGCCAATCAAGATCTGCCGTTTGAGCGGCTGGT
>JAFAYS010000927.1 GCA_019240175.1 Chloroflexota bacterium
TAAATAGGCGTAAAGGTGTAGATGTCATGGCCTATCAAGTCACGCTGCGGCTGCTTGGGCCTGGAGCAGCACTACATCTTCGCGATTGTAGCAATCCTGAACCAACACGTTTGCCGCGCAGCGAATGTTAAAAAGCTTGACAACTAACTCAAGATAAGCTATAGTCGTTTTACAAGTGAATACGCGCTACACGCAAGACTCTTATCCAGAGGGGTGGAGGGACCGGCCCGACGAAACCCCGGCAACCGTTCTGATCTAAATCAGGTCAGGAACTGGTGCCAAATCCGGCAGAGCTGTTCTGGAAGATGAGAGGACGCGCCGGTGCGGCATTGCCATAAGCAAACATAGCTGCCCTGCACACGTACCCTCATCAAAACGATGAGGGATTTTTTATGCTCTCATCGCGCTGATGTTCGTAGTCCTGCTCGATCAGGACGCATACCTTCCACGGAGAATGATCATGGCTGACCAACAATTCACCGGGTTCGACACGCTGGCGCTGCATGGTGGACAAGTCGCCGATCCGACAACTGGCGCGCGGGCAGTTCCGATCTACCAGACCACATCCTACGTTTTCCGCGACACCGACCACGCGCAGGCGCTCTTCGCGCTGCAAGAGTTCGGCAATATTTATACGCGCATCATGAACCCAACCAGCGATGTGCTAGAGCAGCGCATCAACCTGCTGGAAGGCGGCGTCGGCGCGCTGGCAGTCGCCTCGGGCCAGGCCGCCGAGTCGCTGGCGATCATGAACCTCGCCGAGAAGGGCGACAATATTCTGTCGGCGACCAGCCTGTACGGCGGCACCTATAACCTGTTCCACTACACGCTGCCCAAGTACGGCATCGACGTAAAATTCCACGATCCCGACAATCCGGAAGAGTTTATCGCGCAGATCGACGATCGCACCAAGGCGGTCTTCCTGGAAACCGTCGGCAACCCGCGCCTGAACGTGCCGGATCTTGAAACGATCGCCCGGCTGGCTCACGAGAAGGGCGTGCCGGTGATTGTGGATAACACCGTAGCGACGCCGTATCTGCTGCGCCCGATCGAGTGGGGCGCGGACATCGTGGTGCACTCGGCGACCAAGTTCATCGGCGGCCACGGCACCAGCATCGGCGGCCTGATCGTCGACGGCGGTAAGTTCGACTGGGCGGCCAGCGGACGCTTCCCGAACTACACCACGCCCGATCCGAGCTATCACAACCTCAAGTTCGCCGACCTGGGCGCGCCTGCGTTCATCCTCAAGGCGCGCGTCCAGGGTCTGCGCGACTTTGGCGCGGCGCTGTCGCCCTTTAACTCGTTCTTGTTCATCCAGGGCGTCGAGACGCTCAGCGTGCGCCTGGATCGTCACTGCCAGAACGCGCTCGGCGTGGCGCGCTTCCTGAGCGAGCATCCGAAAGTCGACTGGGTCAACTATCCCGGCCTGCCGTCGCACCCGTCCTACGAGCTGGCGCAGAAATATCTGCCCAAGGGCCAGGGCGCGCTGATCGGCTTCGGCATCAAGGGCGGCAAGGCGGCGGGACGCAAGTTCATCGATAGCTTGCAGCTCTTCTCGCACCTGGCCAACATCGGCGACGCCAAGTCGCTGGCGATTCACCCGGCCTCGACCACGCACTCGCAGCTCACGCCCGACGAGCAGATCACCACGGGTGTGACCGACGACTTTGTGCGGCTGTCGGTCGGCCTTGAAACGCTGGACGATCTGCTGGCGGATCTCGATTCGGCCTTGAACAAGGCCTAAACGGAGATATTCGGGCGCTGATCGCGTTAAGCAGATCAGCGTCCGATTCTAAACTATGGTAGCCACCTTAAGCGTTGAGCTTGAAACATTGAACACAGATGTCGGCATCGTCCAAACACACTACGCAACCTGGGAAGAGCCGCTACGGCTGCAAAACGGCGCGGAGCTCGCCCCGATCACGCTAGCCTACGAGACCTACGGCACCCTGAATGAGCGACGCGATAACGCGCTGCTGGTGATGCACGCGCTTTCCGGCGATGCCCATGCCGCCGGACGGCACGCGCCCACTGACCGCAAGCCGGGCTGGTGGAACGATATGATCGGCTCAGGCCGCGCGTTCGACACCGACCGCTATTTCGTGCTGTGCGTCAACGTGATCGGCGGCTGCCAAGGCTCGACCGGCCCCAGCTCGATCAATCCCGCCACCGGCCAGCCCTACGGCTCGGATTTTCCAGTCGTGACAATCCAGGATATGGTCGCTGCCCAAGTGCGCCTGCTGGACCGGCTGGGCATCGACACGCTGCGCGCGGTGATCGGCGGCTCGATGGGCGGCATGCAGGCGCTAGAGCTGGCGATCAACTATCCCGAGCGCGTTAAGCTGGCCGTGCTGCTGGCCACGGCGGCGCGTCACGGGGCGCAGCAGATCGCCTTCAACCACATCGGGCGGCAGGCGATCATGACCGATGCCAACTGGCGCGGCGGTCACTACTACGGCGGGCCGGTTCCATGGGCTGGCCTAGCGGCGGCGCGGATGGTCGGGCATATGACGTATCTGAGCGAGGAGCGCTTGCAGTGGCGCTTCGGGCGAAATCTGCAAACTCAGGAGCAGCCGGGCTTTAGCTTGGAGCCGGAATTTGCCGTCGAGAGCTATCTCAACTACCAGGGCCGCTCGTTCGTGGATCGCTTCGACCCGAACTCGTATCTGTATATCACCAAGGCGCTGGATTATTACGACGCCAGCGCGGGCTACGAGTCGCTGATCGCGGCCTTCGGGCGAGCACAGGCGCGCTTTTTGATCGCCTCGTTCTCGTCGGACTGGCTCTACCCGCCGCGCGAGTCGCAGACCCTGACGGCGGCGGCGCAGGCCGCCGGTCGCGATGTGGAATATGTCGAGCTGGATTCGGTGCTGGGCCACGATGCATTTTTGCTGGAATACGAGCGTCTGACTCCCTTGATCGCAGATGCCATTGCTTCGGTATAATGTTCTGCGACAAAGGTGTCTTTCATCTGCTTCGAGCTACATACGTCCACGGCTGCGCGTGGTGTAGCAGCGACGCATCAAGCCTTTTCGCCAGACTACCGTATGGAGCATACAGATGAGGGACCGGCATGGCGTTACATGTTTATAAGTTTGGAGGCACCTCGGTCGGCAGTGTCGCGGCGATCGGCTCGGTGATTCGCATCGTGCAGTCGGCGACGCCCGCCAATCAGATCGCGATCGTGGTTTCGGCGATGAGCGGCGTGACCGATGCGCTGTTGCGCGGCGCGCATACAGCAGCCGCCGGCGATGGCGCGACCTATCTGTCGATCGCGCAAGACCTGCGTCTGCGCCACCAGATCACGGCGCAGGAGCTGATCGCCTCCGAGGCGGAGCGAGACACGCTTGAGGTCGAGACCGATCGACTGCTGGGCGAGTTTACCACCTTGTGTCACAGCATCCATGTGCTGGGCGAGCTCACACCGCGCGCGCTCGACGCGATCTCGGCGCTGGGTGAGCGGCTCAACGCGCCGCTGGTAGCGGCTGCGCTGCGAGCACAGGGCCAGGCCGCCGAGGCGATCGACGCCGCGCGCTTGATTGCGACCGACGACCGCTTTGGCGATGCATCACCGCTCTTCGATCTGACGCGACACCAGGTGCAGACCGAGCTACGCCCGCTGCTGGATGCGCATACCGTTCCCGTGATCACCGGCTTTCTCGGCGCGACGATCTCCGGCGCGACAACCACGCTCGGGCGCGGCGGCAGCGACTACAGCGCGGCGATCATCGGGGCGGCGCTGGACGCGGATGAAGTGATCTTTTACAAAGAAGTCGACGGCGTGCTGACTGCCGATCCGCGGGTGGTGCCTGGGGCGCGGGTGGTGCATCGCATCGCCTACGACGAGATCGGCGAGCTAGCCTACTTCGGCGCGAAAGTGCTGCATCCCAAGACGATCCAGCCGCTGGTCGATCGCAATATTCCGGTTCACTTCAAAAACACCTTCAATCCCGAGTTTCCCGGCACCGTGGTCATGCGGCGCGGCGAGTCCGGCAACGGCAGGATCAAAGCCGTCACGGCGATCCGCAGCCTCAGCATGATCACCGTGGCAGGGCGCGGGATGCTGGGCGTGCCCGGTATCGCGGCGCGCACCTTCACCACAGTTGCGCGGCTGCACGCCAGCGTCTTGATGATCTCGCAGGCCTCCTCCGAGCAGAGCATCTGCTTTGTGATCCCGTCGACCTTTGCCGACGAGGTGCGCGCGGCGCTCGAAGCCGAGTTTGCCAACGAGATCGCGCGACGCGACATCGACGGCGTGTTTTTGCAAGATCAGGCCGTGATCGTGACCGTCGTCGGCGCGGGCATTCGCACCACGCCCGGCATTGCGGGCCGCATCTTCGCGGCGCTTGGCGACCACGCGATCAACATCCATGCAATTGCGCTCGGCTCCTCGGAGTGCTCGATCAGCCTGGTCGTCGACGCCAACGACGCCGACGAGGCCGTGCGCGCGATTCATCCGCTGACTACGACCACCGCGACTGAGACCGTACAATTGGTCTGACGCCAGCGGCCCGACCCGATCTAACCCCGCTGGCAGCAGCGGGGTTTTATGTATGCACAGAAAGGAACGCTCATGTCTCCTACACGCAAACTTCCGGTCGCGATCCTCGGCGCTACAGGTGCCGTCGGTCAGCGCTTTGTTCAGCTGCTGGCGGATCATCCCTGGTTCGAGATCGCCGTGCTCACCGGCTCGGATCGCTCAATCGGCAAGCCCTACGGCGAGGTCGCGCGCTGGATTCTCAACGATCCGATTCCCGACGCGATCGCCGAGATGGTGGTGCAGCCGACCGACGAGGTCGCCGATGTGCCGATCGCATTTTCCGCGCTGCCCACCGAGAACGCGCAGGAAAGCGAGCCGCAGTGGGCCGCCGGCGGTGTGGTCGTCTGCTCCAATGCCTCGTCGTTTCGCATGGACCCGCTGGTACCGCTGCTGATCCCGGAGGTCAATCCCGAGCATATCGCGCTGATCGAGCACCAGCAGCGGCAGCGCAATTGGCGCGGCGCGATCGTGACCAATCCCAACTGCGCGACGATCACGCTGGTGATGGCGCTCAAGCCGCTCCACGACGCGTACGGCGTCCGGCACTTCTTCACCACCACGCTCCAGGCGATCTCGGGCGCGGGCTATCCCGGCGTGGCCTCGCTCGACATTCTCGACAATATCGTGCCGAATATCGGCAACGGCGGCGAAGAGGCCAAGATCGAGACCGAGCCACTCAAGCTGCTAGGCACATTCGCCGACGGCGCGATCCAGCCCGCCGAGATCGGCATCAGCGCCCAGGTGACGCGCGTGCCGGTGATCGACGGTCACACAGCCACGGTCGCGGTTGAGCTCGCTGCCAAGGCCTCGCCCGGCGAAGCGATCGCCACGCTGAGCGAGTTCCGCGCGCCGCCGGTTGTCCGCGGGCTACCGTCAGCTCCCGCCCGCCCGATCGTTGTGCGCGCCGAAGCCGACCGTCCGCAGCCACGCCGAGACCGCGATCTTTACGGCGGCATGGGCACCACCGTCGGGCGCGTGCGGCCCTGCAATCTGCTCGATCTGCGCTTCGTGGTGCTTTCGCATAACACGATTCGCGGCGCGGCGGGCGGCGCGGTCCTAAACGCCGAGCTGCTGGTAGCGGAAGGAGTCGTCGGGTAGAACGAAGGAACAAAAGAACAAAAGAACAAGGGAACAAAAAGAACCCAGAACCTAGAACCT
>JAFAYS010000976.1 GCA_019240175.1 Chloroflexota bacterium
TCAGCCCTGATCTGACGCGCAACGATCGCGCAACGTTGGCGGCGTCGGGATCGAATACCGGCGAAAACTATGTGGCCAACGATTATTGCACCATCAGCGCGTTTGCCGAGTCGCCGTGCGCGCCGGGCGTGCTGTGGGCCGGATCGGACGATGGTCTGGTGCATGTTTCCCGCGACAACGGCGCGAGCTGGAACAACGTAACACCGCCTGAGCTGCCGGCCTGGGCAACAACTCACGTCGAGCCGTCACCGCACACAGCGGGCGGCTGCTACCTTTCGGCCACGCTGCACCAGCTGGACGATTTTACGCCGCGTATGTTCAAGACGGATGATTACGGTGCGACGTGGCAAGCGATCACGCACGGCATTCCATCCGATCAATTTGTGCGTGTTGTTCGCGCCGATCCCGAGCGTGCCGGGCTGTTGTATGCCGGAACCGAGGCGGGCGTGTGGGTTTCGCTTGACGATGGCGCGTACTGGCAGCCGCTGCGCGAAGATTTACCCGCCGTTGCGATCTACGATCTTGCCGTCAAAGATAACGATCTGATCGCGGCGACACATGGGCGCTCGATGTGGATACTCGACGACGTGACACCGCTGCGCCAATATCACACCATCGATCCCACTGCACCCGCGCATCTATTTTTACCGCCGCCGGTGCTGCGCCTCACGCGGCAGGTATATGGCCTGGATAGCCTCGTCGCGCTGTATTCGCCCTACGCCGCACCGAATCCACCAGCGGGCGTTGTCGTCTCGTACTGGCTACAGCAGGCTCCTACCGACGCCATTTTGCTCGAGCTGATCGACCGTGACGGTACGGTTGTGAGCAGCGCAACCAGTGTGGTTGCAGCTCACGTGGCAGCTCCGATCGGCCCGCTCGATTACGAGCTGCGCGGCGGGACGGCCACGCTTACCGGCAATGTGGTGAATACGGAAGAGCCAGGGATTCGCTGGGGACCAATCACGCTCGGCGCGGCACAGCATGTTGTGCCGACGACGCGGCGCGGTCTCAATCGCTGCACACTACCGATCGTCTATCCGGGCGCGCGCCGTGTACCGGGGGCGCTCGGCGGCGGCATTACCCAGCCGCTGGCGCTGCCTGGCAGCTATACGGTGCGCCTCACGATTGGCGAGCTTAAGTGGACCGCGCCTGTCGAGATCGTGCGCGATCCGCAGACCAACGCCAGCCAGGCCGATCTCGAAGCCCAGTTTGGGCTCATGGTAAAGATCCGCGACAAAGTTTCGGTGATCCATGATGCCGTCAACCAGATTCGTCATCTACGCCGGCAGATTGTGGAGCGGACTGCGACGACCGAAGCCCGCAACGTCGCAGCACCGATCACGGCAGCCGCCACAACGCTACTTGATAGCCTGGCTACGATCGAGGCGATGCTGATTCAGCCGCAGCTGCACGAACGCAGCGGTGAGCTAGCCGGCACAGAGCTCGCGCCGGGCTTGAACAACAAGTTGGAAAAGCTGGGCTACGCCGTCGCACGCTCAGATCACGCGCCGACGCGTCAGTCGTTGGAGCTATTTGCTGATCTTTCCGACCGCACGGATCGTCAGCTGGCACGACTCCGTGATGTGCTGGCGAACGATCTTGCCGCGTTTAACCAATTGTTCGCTGACGGTGGCATAGCCGCGATAGTGCTTTGATCGGCAAAGTTCAAAAGTGTCAAGCGTTTTGTAGGGGGATTTGATTAATCTGGCGCTGAAGGGCCAACATTTTTGGAGATGCGGGTACCAACTTATTTCCGAGTTACCAACGTAATTTTCACGCTACAATACGGCTATGGATCATACTTCTGAACACCTGCCGGTCTTTGTGTACGGCACACTCCGCGCAGGACAAGCTAACTGGCGGCGCTATCTCCAAGGCAAAACGCTGTCCACACATCCGGCGATCGCGCCCGACCACAAGATGTACGCGACCAATTACGCGTATGTGACCGATGCGCCGGGACAGCAGATCGTTGGCGAGTTGGTCGAGATCCGGCCCGAGTGCTACGAGCGCGTCATGCAAGATCTGGATCGCCTCGAAGACTACGATCCGCTCGATCTTGAGCATAGCCTGTATGTGCGCGTCGAGCGTGATGTGCTCGTCGTCGGTGCTGCGCCGAATGCATGTTGCCGGGCCTGGATCTATCATCTCAACCCGCGCCGGCACGCCTCGTTCAGCGACGCGGATCTTGTTGCGGGCGGTGATTGGTTGCATCATTGTGGGCGGTCATACTGAGGCTACCGATAATCTAAATCCTCCATCTATAACACCAGAAGGAAACAACATGACAACCTGGCTGGCTATTCTTGGGATGGCGCTCGTGACGTACGCAACACGGGTCATTATGCTCGTTGCGCTGCGCGGCAAGTTATCGCCAGTACTTCAGCGCTGGCTGGGCTATGTGCCGGTTGCCGTGTTTACCGCGCTGATCGTGCCGCCGCTGCTGATGCAAGCGCAGGGCGATACACAGGTGCTGATGGTCGGGCCGCCGCTGCTGGCGGGAATTGTGGGGGCGCTGGTGGCATGGCGAGCCGGCAATCTGCTGCTGACGATCGGCTCAGGCATGGCGACGTTCTGGCTGCTGCGCTGGCTGGGCTTTTAGCGCTCACCGGTCGTCGGCAGCTGCGTCTTGAAGCAGTCCAGCACATGATCGTTGACCATGCCGATGCTCTGCATAAAGCTGTAGCACATAATCGGCCCGACCATCTTGAAGCCACAACGGCGCAGCTCCTTGGCGATCCGCTCCGACTCCGGCGTGGCGGCAGGAACTGCGGCCCAGGTTGGTGCGGGCGCACGCACGAGCGGTGCTCCGTCTACCAGCGACCAGATATAGCGATCGAAGCTGCCGTGCTCCGCGCTCACGTCGAGGAAGCGCTGCGCGTTGTGGATGGTGCTGCGGATCTTGAGCCGATTGCGCACGATGCCGGGATCAGCCATCAATCGCTCGACGGCCTGATCGTCGTAGGCGGCGATTCGCGCGACATCCCAGCCGTCGAACGCCTGTCGAAAATGTTCGCGCTTGCGTAGAATCACCTGCCAGGACAAGCCCGCCTGAAACGCTTCCAGCGTCAAGCGCTCGAAAAGCTCCCGATCGTCGTGGCAGGGCTCGCCCCACTCCTCGTCGTGATACGCGATCATCAGCGCGTCGCTGCCGGTCCAGCCGCAGCGCTGAAGCTCCGCGCTCATCCCAGGCTCCGATCATAGGCCGAGCTGGCATCTTCTTGCTCTAATTTTTCGCTGTACAGCTGGTCGAGCAGCGCCGGATCTTGCCAGATCGTTGCCGCCGCGCCGCGCTCCCAGCCCTGGCGAAAAACCTGCTCGCCGAGATACGCCGCGAGCGCAGTGTGCAGCTGCTCGTAGTAGGCGCGATCCGCCGGCGGCTGCGGCGCTTTGATCGTTGCGCGCAGTGAGGCCGCCGCCCCGCACAGAAACACACTCCGTAGCGCCAGCTCTTCGGCGCAGTACACGCCCGCCAAGCCTTCGAGCGCCGTCGCAGTGCCTTCTTTATCGCCGACCTCATGAAAGATCGATAGCGCTTCTTGCAGCAAGCTTTTGGCGTGACCGAGCTGATCTTGCTTGAGCGCGATCCGCGCCAGATATGTGTACGAGCGCGCGATGCCTGGCTTGTAGCCGGTTGGCTGAAAGATGCGCAGGCTTTCTTGCAGCAGCACCGCCGCCTGGTCGGTATCGCCGCGATAGAGCGCCGCGCGACCTTGAAAGTTTAACACGGTGCCGAGGCCGTTTTGGTAGTTGAGCCGCTGGTACAGTTCTCGGCTGCGGCTGAGCAGCTGCTCGCTGCGTACAAAATCGTCCTGGTTGAGCAGCGCCATTGCCAGGTAGAGCTGCGCTTTGGCCGATGCGCGCAGGTCGCCGCGCGTCTGCGACAGCTGCCAGCCTTCCTCAAGCAGCTGGATCGCCTCGCCGTACGCGCCCTCCCAGTAAGCGATCAGGCCCAGATTGATCATCGCCTGCGCGGGGTAGAGCGTTTCTTCGGCGTGGGAGCGCAGCGCCAGAATCGCCTGGAAATAGCCCTTGGCCTCGGCGTAGTCATCCTGCATAAACGCCAGCACGCCGGCCACATCCAGCGCCTGCATCTGCACCAGCACCGGCACCGCGCTGCTGTCGCGTGACAGCGCCAGCGAGAGCCACTGCCGCCCTTCGCTGACGTAGCCGCGCGCGTTCCAGAAGACGCAGAGCATGCCCGCCAGCCGCAGCGCGATCTCGGCATCGCCGTCTTGCAGCGACCAGCGCAGCGCCTCGCGAATATTGTCGTACTCCTGTTCCATGGCTTTGAGCCAGCCGCTCTGGCCCAGCCCTTCCAGTTCCGGCCCGATCCGTTCCACGAACGAAACAAAGAACAGCGCATGCCGGCGGCGGATTGCGGCCCACTCGTCGCTGGCGATCAGACGCTGAAGCGCGAACTCGCGGATAGTTTCGAGCAG
>JAFAYS010000988.1 GCA_019240175.1 Chloroflexota bacterium
CTCAACAGCGGCTATCGCTACGGCTCGGATGTGGTCAATATGACGGCGGACGCGACGCTGCCGGGTGGCTTGGGAACGTTCGGCTATGACGATGAGGGCGTGCCTGCGCAGCGAATCGACGTGGTGAAAAACGGTATCTTCAGCGGCTATCTGACCGATCGGCAGACAGCGGCGCTGCTTGGCCTGCCGCACTCCGGCGGCTGCTCGCGGGCCGAGGGCTGGAATCGCCTTGCGATGATCCGCATGACCAACGTGAATCTGCTGCCGGGCACTTGGACGCTCGACGATCTGATCGCCGATACCGACGACGGGCTGTATATGCTGACCAACAAGAGTTGGTCGATCGACGATAAGCGGCTTAACTTTCAGTTTGGCTGCGAGATGGCCTATGAGATCAAGAACGGCAAGCTTGGGCGCGTGTTCAAGAATCCTACCTACCAGGGCATGACGCCGCAGTTTTGGGGCGCGTGCGACGCCGTGTGCAACGCCGATCACTGGGTGCTGTGGGGCACGCCGAACTGCGGCAAAGGCCAGCCGATGCAGATTGGTCATACTGGCCATGGCGCTGCGCCCGCGCGGTTCCGCCAGATCAAAGTTGGCGTGATGCAGTAGTAGCCCAGGAGCAATCCAGATGAGTGAATCAACGCGCGACGATACACGATCGAGTGACGAGCAGACCGTCGGCGATCTGTATCAGCAGCTGTTGCAGAGCTGGAATCAGCGTGATGCTGCTGCGTTCGCCGCTTTATTCACCGCCGATGCTCATCTGGTTGGCTTTGATGGGAGCATGGTCGACGGGCAAGCTGCGATCGAGGAGCATCTACGTCAGATCTTCACGGACCATCCTACGGCTGCCTATGTCGGCAAAATTCGTGAGATCCGCTTGCTCGCGCCGGATGTTGTGCTGCTGCGCGCGGTGGCCGGCATGGTTCCACCGGGACAAGCAGATCTTCTTCCCGCAGCGAACACTATTCAGGCGCTGGTAGCCGTGAGGGAAGCTGCGACCTGGCGCATTACCTTCTACCAGAATACGCCCGCCCAATTCCATGGTAGGCCGGAGCTGGTCCAGCAATTGGCGGACGAACTCCGGCTGCTGCTGTTTATAAGGCCGGTTGCACCACAATAGGACCAACAGACTACGCCGGTTGTGGTGCAAAGCTGCTAGGATCGATCCACCCCCAAGTTTCTACATCTGGTGGATCGTTTATGCCGCTGATCTGGTTTTGCATCATTTTTCTGGTCGGCATTGTGGTTAGTGATTGGCTCAAGCTGCCGACGCTGCCGCTAGGGCTGGCTGCGGGCGGGCTAACGGTGATCGCTGTGATCTGGTGGTCGCGGCCTCAGGTCCGTCTGCCGCTGCTCCTGAGCGCGACATTTCTCTTCGGCGCGACGCGGCTAGCGTATGCCCAGCCGGTCACCACCGAGCGCAGTGTTTGGGCGTACATTGGCCAGAAGAGCTTTGTCACCGGCACAGTCACCCAGCAGCCGGATCGGCGTGAAGACCAGCAGAGCGCGACGATCAGCGCCGAGCAGATTGAGCTGAATGGCGTGACGCGGCAGGTTGAGGGCCTGGTGCTGCTCAAGCTGCCGCCCAATCCCGAGCTACGCTACGGCCAGCGCATACGGCTGGAAGGGCGATTGGAGCAGCCGCAGACGGGCGAGGATTTCGACTATCGCTCGTATCTGGCGCGGCACGGCGTGCATGTGCTGATGACGGAGCCCAAGCTGCGAATACTGCCGGGCGTCGGTGGCAGCTGGTGGCAGCGAACCGCGCTCGGGCTCAACGATCGGGCGCGGCAAACAGCGCTTCAGCTGATCTCCGAGCCGCACGCCTCGCTGCTGCTTGGCATCTTAATGGGCGTGCAGTCCACAATTCCAGATGATGTGCTTGAAACGTTCAGCGCGACTGGGACGAGCCATATCCTGGTGCTGTCGGGCTGGAACATCTCGGTGATCATTGTCGGTATTTCCAGCCTGCTTTCCGCACTCAACATGTCGAAAAAGCAAGCCGCCTATTGCAGCCTGCCCTTGATCGGGCTATATGTGCTGTTTGTCGGCGCATCGCCGTCGGTGGTGCGCGCCGCCGTGATGGGCAGTCTTGCCGTGCTGGCTGTGCTGGTCGATCGCGAATCTGAGGCCTGGACCAGTCTACTGGTCGCGTGCGTGGCGATGGCGATGCTCGATCCAAACGTGCTCTGGGACATTGGCTTTGAATTAAGTGCGCTTGCCACTGCCGGTCTCTTTGCCTTCGCGCGTCCGATCGAGCAGCTGTTGACCCGGCGCGGGCCGTTGAGCTGGCCCTTCCTGCGCTGGACGGTTGAGCCGCTCACCGCCACGCTGGCGGCCTCGCTGCTCTCGCTGCCGATTTTGCTCTACCACTTTGGGCGACTCTCGCTGATTGCGCCGCTGGCGAACATTGTGATGCTACCGGCTGTACCCTATGTAATGCTCTTCGGCTCCATTGCCACAGTAGCAGGGATGCTGTGGCTGCCAGCGGGGCA
>JAFAYS010001001.1 GCA_019240175.1 Chloroflexota bacterium
CCCGATCCAGCTGGAGCAGCAGGACGCGCAGCAGTGGCCCTTGCGCCAGATCAAACGGCGTGTATGCTTCTTCGGCTGTGCGCTGCTGTGCCAGCGCCTCACGCTCGGCTGCGGGGAGCGCGCGGAGATCGAGCGTCGTGATCGCGATCGGCTGGGGCGGCCTGATCACTTGCATCGGCGCGCCGTCGACCAGGGCAAAGACCGTGCGCAGCGACTCGTGGCGCTCGATCAGCGTATCGAAGCTGCGCTGTAGGGCGCTCCCGTCAAGCGAGCCGGTCAGGCGTAGCGCGACGAAAATATTATAGGCCGGGCTGTTGGGTGCCAGCTGATCGATAAACCACAGCCGCTGCTGGGCAAACGAGCAAGGAAAGCGATCGCTGCCGGTGCGTGGTTGGGGCTGGATCGGCGTCAAGCTTGCGCCACCTGCCGTGGATTGTGGTCCCGCGTAGCCAAGCTGCTCGGCCAGCTGCCAGCTGAGATCGCCCAGAAAATCCTCGGCGTAGGCGTCGCGCCAGCGCTCGCTGGTCGTGGCATCGATGCGCTGGTGCTCGTGGAACTTGACATCGCCGAGCATGCGGCTGGCAGCGTGCGGGCCATCGGTCATGCGCTGCCGGGTATCGGCGTAGGGCTGAAGCATCGCCGGATCGAGATCGAGGCCGAGAAAGGCGCAGATCTGCTCCATGCTGCCCGCCGGGTCGCGCACTAAATCCTCGAAATGCACGGTATGTTGCCGCTCAGCCGGAATCTGCTCGAAGAAGTCCAGAATGTTCTGGTGGCTGATCAGCCAGATCAGCTCGGCCAGCTCACGGGTGGTAAAGCCGTGGGGCCGGCGAAAAAAGATCTGGTCGAGCTTGGCCTCCTCGAACGAGCGAATCATGCCGTACGGATGGCGGATCAGGTGGATGTAGCGCGCGTCGGCGAAGTCCTGCTCGGCGCGCGCAAGCATCGCGCGGTCCAGCGCGTACGACGGCGTTTTGTCGACCAGCATCCGGTCGCCGAGCCAGCGTTGCAACTCGGCATAGAACGCCTGCACGCTCAGATCTTGATGCTCGTACTGCGCCATGATCTGCTCGGCTGTGGCGGCATCGCACTGCTTGAGCGCCATGATCGCGCGGATCGCGCCTTCCAGCCAGAAGCGATCGCGACCCGTAAACGCGGCTTTGCGCTCCCCCAACGTGTTGAACGACAGCAGCTCAAGCTCGGGCGGCGCGAAGAGCTGCGGATGGCCGGCCAGCATCACGCGCAGCAGCGTCGAGCCCGAGCGCGGCGGCGATAGCACGAAGACCATCGGCGGGTTCTTGGTGTGCGAGCCAACTCTGCGCGGCGGCAGCGGCGTGATCAATTGCCGGATCTGAGCAACCTCGGCCTGACCGATCGGCGTTGACGATTGCTTTGACATAACATGAGGGTTTGCTTCAGTCACGGCCTGCGCGCCGACGATGTGTGTAACACCCTGCGGGTAGCGGCTGGCCAGATAGGCCGCCAGCTCGGCGACGGTGGGCGCGTCGAAGATCGCGACGACATAGACAATCTCTTGCAGGGCGGTTTGGAGCTGGTTGACCAGTAACGCGGCCTGAATCGAGTTCCCTCCCAGCGCGAAAAAGTTGTCATGCACGCCGATCGTAGTAACGCCCAGCAGCGCTTGCCAGAGCTCGACGAGCCGCTGCTCCAAAGCTGTGCGCGGCGCGATGTAGGACTCTTCAAAAGCCGGTCGAGCGTGGTCCGGGTCGGGCAGCGCTTTACGATCGAGCTTGCCATTCGCGGTCAGCGGCAGCGCGTCAAGTGTCACAAACGCCGACGGGATCATATACTCAGGCAAGCGTGCGCCCAGGAAACCGCGCAGCTCGTCGACAGTTAGTCCCTCACCCCTGGCCCTCACACCCGGCCCCACTCCCGTTGCGATAGGAGAAGGGAGAGGTTCGGTACTCCTTTGTTCCTTTGTTTCTTTGTTCTCTTGTTCTTTGTTCCTTTGTTCCTCTGTCCCTAGGTTCTTGGTTCTTAGTTCTTGGTTCTTCGTTACGTACGCCACCAGTCGCGGTCCGGCCTGCCCAGCGTCATCTCGAGCGATCACCACGGCCTCGCGCACGGCTGGATGCTGCGCAAGCACTACCTCGATCTCGCCGATCTCGATGCGGAAGCCGCGAATTTTGATCTGCTGATCGATCCGTCCTAGATATTCCAGCTCACCCTGCAGCCCGTAGCGCGCCAGATCGCCCGATTTATATAAGCGCTGGCCTGGCTGCTTTGTAAAAGGATGCGGCACGAAGCGCTCGGCAGTCAAGGCCGGACGAAGGAGGTAGCCGCGCGCCAGACCAGCGCCGCCGACGTAGATCTCGCCGGGCACACCCACCGGCACTGGATTCAGATGTGCGTCCAGCAGGTAAACCTCAAGATCCGGGATCGCGCCGCCAATCACACTTGCCGATTGTTGAAGATCCGCGATCCGCAGCGGGCGATACGTGACATGTACGGTGGTTTCCGTAATGCCATACATATTGACCAACTGCGGTCGCCGGTCGCCATGCCGTGCAAACCAGGGTTCTAAGCTCTGGAGATCGAGTGCCTCGCCGCCGAAGATGACCAAACGCAGAGCTAGCTCCCCTGCGCCGGCGTTGGCGTCGCGCTGGATCAGCTGACGAAAGGCCGAGGGCGTCTGGTTCAGGACGGTAACGCCTTGCTCGCACAGCAGCGCGTAGAACGCCTCAGGCGAGCGGCTGGTGAGATACGGCACGACCACGAGTTTGCCGCCCGAAAGCAGCGGCCCCCAGATCTCCCAGACGGAAAAGTCGAACGCGGCGGAGTGGAACATCGTCCATACATCGCGGGCATCGAACGCAAACCACTCCTGGGCCGCGGCAAAGAGCCGAAGCACATTCGCGTGCGTGACCATCACGCCTTTGGGAATGCCCGTCGATCCCGAGGTGTAGATGACATAAGCGGGATGATCCGGCAGCGTCCGCCTGGCAAGATTTGTGGGCTCGTACTGCGCGATCTGCGCTGCATCAGCATCCAGCCGCACCACCGGAATCGCGCGATCGGGCAGCAGCTGAGATTCCTCTGTGTAAAGCTGCGCCTGCGTCACCAGCACCGATACCCGCGCGTCGGAGAGCATGAATTGGAGCCGCTCGGACGGCAGCGACGGCTCAAGCGGAACATACGCACCGCCCGCCTTGAGAATACCGAGCAGCCCAACGATCAGGTCGAGCGAGCGCTCAACCAATAATCCAACACAGATCTCCGGTCCTACACCTAACGACCGAAGTTGCCGGGCGAGCTGGTTGGCCTGGCTGTTGAGCTCGGCATAGGTTAATTGCTTGCCTTCGTAGGCTACGGCGATCGCATCCGGTGTTCGCGCAGCCTGCTGCTCAAATACCTGGTGGAGGCCGTGCTCAACTACGTAGGAGCGAGTCGCGCGTGAGCCGTGCAGCAGCGCGTCATATTCCGCCGTCGTCAGCAGCGGCAGGTTGGCGATGCGCACATCGGGATCGCTGCTGATCGCGGCCAGCAACACCTGAATCTGTCCAGCCATGCGCGCGATCGTGCGCTCCTCAAAAAGATCGGTGCGATACTTGAGCGTGGCGGCCAGGCCGGTGCCGGTTTCAATAAATGTCAGGTTGAGATCGAACTTCACCACGTCGATCTCAAGCGGCACCAGCTCCAGGCGCAAGTTTGGCAACGTCGGCGCGGCGGGCTCATGCTGATAGGCAAACATGATCTGGAACAGCGGATGATGGCTCAGGACATGCTCAAGCTGAAACTCTTCCACCAGCTTATCAAAGGGTACATCCTGGTGGGCATATGCGCCCAAACACACCTCGCGTACCCGCCGCATGGCCTCGCGAAACGTAGGATTACCGCTGAGATCCGTGCGCAACACCAGCGTATTGACGAAGAAACCGAGCAGCTTCTGCGATTCGGCGTGTGTCCGATTCGCGATCGGCGTGCCGACCACGATGTCGGCTTGCGCGGTGTAGCGGGCCAGCAGGATCTGCCAGGCTGTCAGCAGTGTCATAAAGAGCGTACAGTTCTCACGCTGGCTCAGTCGCTCAAGCGCGGCTGTGCATTCGTCGGGCAGCGCGAAATGATAGTCAGCGCCCTGCGAGGTGGCGGTCGCCGGACGGGGGTAATCCGTCATGAGCTGTAGTACCGGCAAATCCTGTAGCTGCTGCCGCCAGTAGCCCATTTGCTGCTCAAGCCCGGCTTCTCGGAGCCAGCGGTGCTGCCACAGCGCATAATCGGCATACTGAAGCGGCAGCTCCGGCAGTGGCGGCGCTCTTCTGGCGGCATCGCGCTCACTCAGATCGCTGTAAAGCTTGGTTAGCTCGGCAATGAACACGTTCTGTGACCAGGCGTCGAAGATGATGTGGTGAATCATGAACATCACCACATGCTCAAGCAGATTCAAGCGAATCAACGTCGCGCGGATCAACGGGCCGCGCTGGAGATCAAAGGGTTGTTGAAAGGCCTGGCGTACGATCTGATCGACCGCAGCCGCCCGCTCGTTAGGCTGCATGTCCGACAGATCGATCTGGGAGAGCGACAACTGGCTAGCCTCTAAACCGGCAGGCGCGATCACCTGGCTAGGCTGCCCATCTACGATCGCGAAAGTCGTCCGTAACACCTCATGGCGGCGCATGATCTCGGCGAGACTCTGCTGCAGCGCGCTGACATCAAGCGTGCCGATCAGGCGTACAACCAGCGGGATCGTGTACACGCTGCTGCCGGGCTGCAGCTGATCCAGAAACCAGAGCCGCTGTTGAGCGAACGACAGCGGGATAGGGCGATCCTGTTGGTTCCCGCGCTGGGCCTGCTTGAGCACTGCGCTTAGCTCAGCTTTGTGTGCGCTTAGCGTTGCGCGCAGCTCAGGTGTGAGCACGCCGTTGGGAGCACGATAGCGCAGTCGATCTCCCTCAAGCCATAGCTCAATATTCAGGCGTTGGAGCTGTGTCAGGAGCTCGATTATCTTCATAGCTCTTCCTTTGTGAAGATCGTGATGAGTTAGGTAGAGGTAGCTGTAGCATAGCCCAGCGCGTCGCTGCGCAGCGTGTGGGCCTACACCAATTGCCCAGTCGCGGGAACCGTACAGCTAGGCTGAAGGTATCTATCTGAAGGGCCGGTTGCTTGGATCGCGGGCGTCGGCTATGCATTGATGGTTGCGCGCCAATCCGTAGGTGAACTGCTCTCTGAAGACCTAAGTCCTCGCCTACTGAGATTCAGCGCGATCCACCGGCAATTGTATCATGAAGCAGATACTGGATCTGACGTAGGCAGCTTAGCATTGTGTTGTAGATGAATGATGTATATGTGTATAGTTTTTACCGATAATCTTTATTCTCATATCAACAAGAGTTATCACAAGAAGGCCGTACGCAGCTCGTCATGATACACCAGAAAGCGACGCAGATAAGATCAAGAAGGCCGTACGCAGCTCGTCATGATACACCAGAAGGCGACGCAGATAAGATTTGGAAGACTGACAAGGTGTAACGATAGGTTTGATGCGTGCTTTCCTCACACTAGCCTTTTTCACTTGCCAACCATTGATCAATTGCCGCTTGAATCACCATACGCACCTGTTCTCATACCAAGGATCTCATGAAAATTGAAACTCAACGGGCATTTTTGTTCAAAGTTGGAGACTGGACGCTTTGTTCAAGGCTTCCAGTCTCCTGATTCTACCTCAAAGTTCGAGACGCGCCTGATAGTTGCACAGGGCGCACACCCTGCCGGTGTGTATGCTACACTAGCGTGAGTCGTTGACGATGGTGTGCTGTGCCGAAAGCAGCCTCTGCGTCCATGTGTTCGTGATCTCCGACGACCAGCGCGGGACCGATGCGCCGATCATCGCTCGGCAGCCTGTGTTGGGGAGACCAGCCGGCACGCGCGCCCTTGCTTCGTGCGACGAGCTACGTTGCTGTGCGTTCAGCCCATATCCGACGCACATCCAGGCCACCCGCAGCTGGCTCTCTCGCCTCTGGGACACGCCCCCCTTGCGCCCGTGTGCGAGACAACATTGGTGTCCGGACCTGTGACCGACCCGCCGCACACACCAGCACTTCACCCCGCGCCGGCCTGGGCCGACGCGACACTGGGAATCGACGTATGCCGTATATAACAATCATGATCTTCAGCCTGTCCGCTGGCATTGCGGCGTATGCCGGCGCGTCGTATCTGCTGATCGGGGCCACCCGCCACCCACGCGATGCCACGCAGCTCGTGTTTGGCGTACTCGCACTGGCAATTGCGATCCATACGCTGATGGTGCTGGGACTGCATACCGCCCCCTCCGTCACCAGCTATGTGCGTATCCTCAAGTATGGCTTCGGCACGACCTCCTCCATCGCGATCATTGCCTTGCTGTGGTTTGTCGCGCGCTGTACCGGCACCCAACCGTGCCGCTTCCTGATGGCAATGAGCCTGGCGTGGGCGATCCTCTACGTGCTGCACCTCAGCTTCCCGGTCGGCATCTTGTATGGTGAGATCAGCCGTCTACGGCACATCACGCTACCCTGGCAGGAGCAGATCGTCGTCGCCCAGGGCACGCCGCAGGTCTGGAAATTCCTGATCGATCTCTGGTATCTGATCGCGTTCGCCTTCTTCTTCCGGGCACTCGCCCGGCAGTACCAGCGTGGCCAACGCCGGCCAGCCCTGGTGCTGGGCTTCGCGCTCGGGCTGTTCCTTGTGGCCCGCATCGTGGACACGCTGCTGGTGCTCGGCGTGATTAATGTGCCCTACACGACGCAATTCGCGTTTCTCGGGATTGTGATCGCCATGAGCGTATTGCTGGCCCACGACATCACCGCCACCGAGATCGCACTCCAAAACCACCAACAGCACTTGCACGACCTGGTTGCGGAACGGACCGACGCCTTGAAGGAGGCCAACGTCCACCTTGCCGAAAAAATCGTCGAGCGAGAACGGGCCGAGGCCCGCTTGCAGCGCCTCGTGGCAGAGCTGACGGTGCTCAAACAGGTAGCGCACATCGGCATGCGCTTGAACGATCTTACGACGGCACTACATGGCATGAGTGATGCTGCCGCCACACTGTTTGCCGCGCGGGGAACATATATCTTCATCCCCTCCGACCAGGGAACCGATCGGCATCTGCTGTTTGGCTGTGCACATGAATGTGGTCCGGTGGGGCCGCTGCCCCTGGATGTGGCCTTGACTAGCCTGCCGCTCGTGAGTCGCGTGCTGCGCGAGGGCCACGCACGCATCGTGACGGATGTACAACCCCACGCCCTGCCACCCGCCGTCCAGGCGTTGATCGCGGTGTCGCATGTGCAGACGGTGATGCTGATCCCGCTGGTGATTCGGGGGAGTGTACTGGGCTGTATGGTGCTAGCAGCCGACCAGGCGAGCCGGACATGGACGCCGGACGACCTGAGCGTTGCCGAGCTGATCGCAAGCGATGTGGCAGCGGCGATTGAAAACACGCACCTGTATCAACACGCCGTCGCGGCACGTGAACGCCTGACGCTGCTCCACCACGCGGCACAAGCGCTGAGCCGAGCAAGCCTCGATCCCGAACAGGTGTATGACGCCTTGTATCAGGCGACCAGCCAGGTAGTACCGAGCGCTGGCTTCTGCATCACTGTGATCGATGCGGCGCTGGCGAACGCGCACGATGTGTATCTGGTCGATCGTACAGAGCGGCAGCCGGGCAACCACTACCCGCTTGCTGGGAGCTTTGTTGCCGCCGTGCTAGCGCGCAATCAGGCCATGCGCATCGACAATCTCCGCGAGTGGGAGTCACCGCTCC
The DNA here is from genome assembly GCA_019240175.1 of Chloroflexota bacterium. Classification (GTDB taxonomy): domain Bacteria; phylum Chloroflexota; class Chloroflexia; order Chloroflexales; family Kallotenuaceae; genus LB3-1. The sequence continues at coordinate 7,763 of JAFAYS010001001.1, forward strand.
CGACCTGGCAGCTACCTGACGAACTCGACACAGTGCCGGCGTGTGTCGCGGTGCTGCTGCGCGGAAGCGCGGAGGTCATCGGTGTGCTCTGTGTCCACCGGGAGCGGACGTACACAGAGGAGGACGTGGATCTCCTGGAGCTATTGGCGGCCCATGCCGCCATCGCGCTGGAACATGCGCGACGCTACCAAGAAGCGGGAGCGGTCGCCGTGAGCGCGGAGCGACAGCGCCTCGCACGCGATCTCCACGACTCCGTAACCCAGACGCTGTATGCGATCAGCATTGTGGCCGAAGCCCTGCCGCGACTGTTGGAGCGCGATCTCCCCGCCGCGACCCGGCAAGTGGCCGCCTTGCGAGGAACCACGCTCGGTGTCCTGGCCGAGATGCGCGGGCTGCTCTTTGAACTACATCCCCCAACGCTGGCTAGCACGAGCTTGCCGGTCTTGATCCAGCAGATGGCAGCGGTGCTGCGCAGCCGAGCCCGCCTGCCGGTCGACGTAACTGTGCATGGTGAGATCCATCTGCCCACCGCCCACACCATCGGGCTCTACCGCATCGCGCAGGAAGCGCTGAATAATAGTGCCCGGCACGCCCAGGCTGCACAGGTCGAGGTCGTCCTGGAGGCAACGCCCGATCTGGTCATCCTGATCATCCGTGACAACGGTGCAGGCTTCGATCCAGACACCGTGCCGCCCGATGGTATGGGCCTGCGCAGTATGCGCGAGCGGGCGCAGGCGTTGGCGGCGGACTTCGTCTTGGAGAGCGTGGTGGGCCAGGGCACGCAGGTGACGGTGTGCTGCCCGATGGCAGGCGGCCACAATCATCGCCCGCTCGCCCATCCGTCAATTGCGATTTAGCTAAGAGGTATGGCATGAGCAAAGAACCCATCCGCATCATGATTGTGGACGATCATCTGCTGCTGCGGGAAGGATTGCAGTTGCTGCTCTCGACCTTTGATACGATCCAGGTGGTGGCGATGGCGCGTGACGGCACGGAGGCTATCGCCCTGTGCGGCGAGATTGAGCCCCACGTCATCCTGATGGATCTTGTGATGCCCACGCTAGATGGCCCAACGACGATCGCCCGCATCCGTGCGGCCTTCCCCGCGATCCAGATCCTGGCCCTGACCAGCTTTGTGGAAGAAGCCCTGATTGTGCGCGCTCTTCAGGCGGGCGCGATCGGGTATGTGGGCAAAGACATCAGCGCGCCCGCCTTGGTCAACGCGATTCACGCCGCCCATCAGGGCCGCGTCACAATCGATACCGCCGCAGCGCAGATGATGTTTCCGCAGGGTTCACGATCGACGTTGCCCGGCCATAACCTGACGACCCGCGAACACGAGGTCTTGACGCTGCTGGTCGCCGGTATGACGAACGAAGGGATTGCAGAGCACCTCGGCCTCACGCCGGGCACCATCCGTATCTATGTGAGCCAGGTCCTGGCGAAGTTAGGCGCAAAGAACCGCACCCATGCCGCCGCACTCGCTCGGCAGTATCATCTAATCGCCGACTCGGCGTGAGTACATCCACAGCCTGTCCCGACTTCCCACTACGTTCTGCTCCCGCTGGCTGGTCAGGCGTCCCCAGCGCGTGCTGCGCCACGGATCGATATCCGCGAGCAGCACTGACAAAGATCAGTGGTAGATCTATGCTTAACGTCAATATCCGCCCACCTCGATTCGTGCGATACTTGCTCCTGCCCATATTGGCATGCTGCACTTCATCTCACGGTGGTGCAGCATTGTGACGTGTGTGGTGCGGTCATCCCCCCTTCGTGAATCGCATCGTAATCGCGCATGTGCGGGCTATGCCGACCTGACGGCGGACATGCTGAGCGCGTCCGCCATCCCGTCACAGTTTGTGTGGTTTCGGATCGCATTATGACTGCGACAAGGCATATATGTGCGTACTGAGTCCATCATCCTTATTTCGTTCTACAGGAGACTCTTCGTGATCTCGTCCACACCAGTCCGGCCAGCTTTGCGCAGCATGCGCACACGAATCGTCCGCGTGGCCACCATTCTGACCCTGCTAACGACCGTTGTTACAGTTCCCGCCTACGCTGCCGGCACCCCGCCTGTCCTGACCGTCTCTGATACCACCACCTACGGCGCTGGCACGGCTCCGGTGATCGTTGCGCCAACCCTGACGATTACCGACGACGATACGGAAACGCTGGATGGCGTACGCGTCAATCTGGACACCAACTTTGTCGCTGCGACGGATCGCTTGGGCATCAGCGGGCAAGGGACCGCCACCAGCGGCATGGTCAGCGGTTTGAGCTGGAACTACACCACGACCACTGGCGTGCTCACCGTCAGCGGCGACGCCTCAACCGCTACCTATCAGTCCGTGCTGCGGCAGGTCACCTTTTACACCACCGGTACCCCCGCGTTGAACGCCCGCAGCGTGCGGTTCACGCTTGGATCGTCGCTGGCGAATCCCGTTAACGGCCACTTCTACGAATTCATTTCCCAGCCCGGCGTGTCCTGGAGCGCCAGTCGCACTGCCGCCGCCACCAACAGCTTATTCGGACTACAAGGCTACCTCGTGACGATCACCTCCGCCGCCGAGATGGACTTTATTCAGAGCAAAGTTGCGGGCAACGGCTGGATCGCGGCCACCGACGAGGTGAGCGAGGGCGATTGGCGCTGGGCCGCCGGCCCAGAGGCGGGCACGGCTTTCTGGTCGGGCAGTGAGTTCGGTACGCCCGTGAATGGCGCATATAATCACTGGAGCGACGGTGAGCCGAACAACGCGGGCAACGAAGATTACGCCCACATTCTCGGCCACCCTGATTTTGGCGATGCGATTGGCTTCTGGAATGATCTGCCCAACGCGGGCGGCGACGATATCCTGATCGCTCTGGGCTACCTCGTCGAGTATGGCGGAATGCCGGGTGATCCGACGCTCCAAATTACGGGAACGGCGACCGTGCAGGTCGTTGACGCGACCGCGCCCGCCAGTCCGACGATCGCTGCCCCCACCGACGGCAGCACCACGCCGAACCCGAGCCCGCCCATCAGCGGCACGGCGGAGCCAGGCAGCACCGTGGTGGTGAAGGAAGGCAACGTTACCATGTGCACCACCACCGCCGATGCCAATGGCAACTGGACCTGCACCCCGACGAGTCCGCTGTCCGATGGCGAGCACGACATCACCGCTACCG
>JAFAYS010001005.1 GCA_019240175.1 Chloroflexota bacterium
CCATACCACCACCGAAGATCCGCAAGGCGCGAACTGGGGCAACGGCTACACAGGAGCCAGCAACAACGGCGGCGATATCGCCGAGTGGGTGGACGAGCAGCTGGATCTGACGCCCTACGCCGGCAAAGAAGTGCTGCTGCGCTTCTCGCTCGTCACCGACGATGCGTTCAACCGGCCCGGCATGGTTATCGACAACATTCGCGTGCCGGAGATCAACTTCACCGACGACGCCGAGAGCGACAACGCCGGCTGGAGCGCGGCGGGCTTTACCCGCACGAACAATCTTCTCCCTCAACAATGGGAGATTCGGCTGGTTCGGATTAGTGGCCGTACTGTTACGTTTGAGCCACTACAGCTCGACGCTCAGGGTCGCGGCGAGTACCAGCTCACGGCAAACGAGCGCGGAGCGCTGGTCGTGATGGCTACCACGCCGCACACAACCGAGCGCGCCAGCTATACGATCTCGGTGACCAATCCATAGCCGATCCAAAACCTGCTTTCGGCTAGCGCGCCTGGGAGCGATCTCGCAGTGATAGCCGAAACGGTTGGTTAACAGCAGATACTATCGGAACACGAGGCGCGTCTTTCTAGCGAACGCTAAACGCTGCTCAGTAGCGTCTCGTGTCGCCGATCAACGATCAATACAAGATCAGGAACTCTATTGGCACAGCAATCAACGAAAGGAGCAGCGGTAATGGAGCATGCGCCGGAACAACTCGCGATGGAGCTACCGCAAGCCGTCGATCAGCCAGGTGTAGTCCTTGTCGTCGAGGACGATCCAGGCACCGGCCAACTCCTCACCGATTTCCTTAGCTCAGAAGGCTATGAGGTACGTTGGACGAGCGATCCCGAAGAAGCGGTGGCGCTCGTCGAACAGGGTGTTCCTGATCTAATTCTGCTGGATGTGATGCTGCCGCCGATCAACGGCTACGAGGTCTGCCGTCGGATTAAGGCCGTGCAGGGCCTCTTCACGCCGGTGATTCTGCTGACAGGCCGCAACAGTGTCAAAGATAAGCTGCGCGGCTTCGAAGCCGGCGGCGATGATTATGTCGTCAAGCCGTTCATCAACGACGAGCTGCTGATTCGCGTTCGCTCCATGATCCGTATTCGCATGATGGAGCGTGAGCATGTGCGGCTTTCCGCCGAGCTGGCCTCGATGGTCGAGACCAATGCCCAGCTCTACGAGCAGGCTCGCGACGACGCCGACATCAAGGCGGCGCTGCTGCAAGAGCTTAACCATCGCGTGCGCAACAATCTCGCGGCGATCAGCGGCTTTCTGGAGATGGAGCTATCGCGCGCTGAGCCGGGACCGGCGCAAGACGTGCTGCAGCGCGCTACGGCCCGCGTGCGCTCAATGGCGATCGTGCATGACGTGCTGGCCTCGCACGAGAATCAGCTGGCCCCATTCCGCGATGTTGCCGAGCGCCTCGCCCGCACGATTCAGCCTTTCTACGATCCACACATGCAGGCAACCACCACGGTCACCGGCGACGCGCTCCTGATCCCGCCGGAGCAGGTCTCGCCGCTGGCGATGGTACTCAACGAGCTGTTGACCAATAGCTTTCGCCATGCGTTTCTGCCCGGCCACACCGGCAACGTCGACGTGGTGCTCTCCGAAAAGCCGCGCACCTACCAGATGAACGTGCGCGATACCGGCATCGGGCTGCGCAACGATCAGGAGACCGCAGGACGGCGCAGCGGGCAGCAGGTGGTACGGCGCATCGTCGGCTCGTACCTCAAAGGCACCTGCACCTGGATCAGCGACAACGGCACGACGGTGCTGGTCGAGTTTCCCAAGCCCAAAGATCACCAGCAGGGCAAATCGTAAAGAACAAAAGAACAAACAAAACAAAAGAACAAAGGTCGGCAATATGCCTTGATCCTTTGTTCTTTTCGTTTGTCCTGAAACAACGATCGAATGTTTCAGCGTCTCTTATTCTCAGTTCTCGTCTTTTTCGTCTCTTGATTCTCAACCCTTGGTTCTAGGTTCTCGTTTAGGTTCTAGGTTCTAGGTTCTAGGTTCTGCTTATGCTTCTTCCGGCCTCAGCGCATCAATAATATTACCGCCCAGGCCATAGGCCATATACGCGATCGGCAGCAGGAAAAACCAATTGGTGGGATCGATCAGCGCGATGATAAACAGGCCAAACAGCGCGATACGAATCGCCAGCGGTGAGTCGAAGATCAGCTGCTCAGGATTCGGAAAGCGCAGCGTGCTGATCATCAAGAAGGCCGCGAAAAGCACGATCACCGCCATCAGCACCGCGTTCAGTCGTGAGGGAAACATCGCCAGGCCGGTGATCGTCAGGCCAGCCGCCGGGATCGGCATACCGGTGAAGAAGCGTCCGGTTGTGGCTGAGATGTTATAGCGTGCCAGCCGCGCCGCGCCACAGCAGACGAACAAGCCCGAGATCGTAACCCACAGAATCCACATGCCCGGCAGCGAGTTGTCGCGAAAAAACCCCTCATAGACCAGCAGCGCCGGCGCAACGCCAAACGACACCACATCCGAAAGCGAGTCGAGCTCCTTGCCGAAGAGCGAGCTTACCCGCAGCGCACGTGCCACCCGGCCATCCAGCGCGTCACAGAGCGCCGCCAGACAGATCGTGAGCGCGGCCCAGTGAAAAGAAGTTTCCCCCTGGATACCCGTTTCCATCGCGTGAACGACCAGCGTGATTGCGATAAAGCCGCAGAATAAATTCGCGGTCGTCAACAAGTTCGGAAACCAGCACCGCTTATCCATTCCATACTCCCATTGGTGTTATGCCTGCCGATACGCGCATTCCAGCAACTACCAAGGGACGTGCCATAGGCGCGGGAACCAGCACATCCGTCCGCGAGCCAAACTTAATGATGCCGAAGCGCTCTCCGGCCTGTAGTTCGTCGCCAACAGTGGCGTGACACACAATTCGTCGTGCAACCAGTCCCGCGATCTGAACAATCAACACCGGCCCGTGCGGCGTGTCCAGGCCAACATAGTTGCGCTCGTTGACCTCATGCACATCGTCGCCCCAGGCCGCCAAAAAGCTGCCGGGTATGTGCTCCACGTAGCGCACGGTGCCCTGCGTCGCCGAGCGATTCACATGCACATCGAAGAGCGACAAAAACGTCGCGATGCGCAGCGCCCGCCCTTTGATGAAGCGCGGCTCGTCTACCTCTTCGACACGCAGCACGCGGCCATCTGCGGCGCTGTAGAAAAAATTCGCGTCGCTAGGCAAATCGCGCTGTGGATCGCGAAAGAAATAGGCCGCGCCCAGCGTCAGCGCCAGGGGCAGTGCGGCAAACCGGCGCGAAAAAATCGCCGTTGCTCCGGTGAGAGCGGCACCGGCTCCGAGGATCGGTAGTCCTTCGGGCGCGATGCCGGGTACACTTTGAGCAAGGCGTTGTGATGGTGTATTTCTTAATTGCATTGGGTAAAAAAGTTATGAAGATTAATAAGTTGTGTGCATTATACGGAAACCCAGACCTGTTGACAAATAGAGCGCCGTGTACGCATTTGCAGTACACGGCGCGTCATTGCGTTTAGGACTATTGAGCTACGGAATATCGACGATCTTGATGAAGTTGGTGGCTCCACGCGCCGGCAGCGGATGACCGCCCGTCATCACGATGCGATCGCCGCTCTGCACACACTCGTGCTCCTTCAGCATATTCTGCATATAGCTCGTCAGATCGTCGAGCCGGTCGATCGACGGGCAGATGAACGGCTTGACACCCCAGTACAGCGACAGTCGCCGCGCCACACTCTGCTCCGGTGTCAGGGCGAAGATCGGCACGGGCGGGCGATCTTTCGAGACCAGCCGCGCCGTATAGCCCGACTGTGTAAAGGCTACAATCGCGCGCACATCCAGCGTTCGCGCGATCGTGCGGGCCGCGTGGCTGATCGCCTGGGAGGAATCGGCGATCTTGCCGACATGATGGGTCCGGTGCAGCGCGTCGCTCTGCTCACGGTAGCGTGCGCTCTCCTCGGTGGTCACCGCGATGCGATGCATCATCTGCACAGCCTCGACCGCGAACTCGCCCACTGCTGTCTCGCCGCTCAGCATCACCGCATCGGTGCCGTCAAAGATCGCGTTGGCCACATCGCTGGCCTCGGCGCGCGTCGGTCGCGGATGATGGATCATCGACTCCAGCATCTGGGTAGCAGTGATCACCATCACGTTATGGGCGGCAGCCGCCGAGATGATCGTCTTTTGAGCCAGCGGCACCTGCTCAGGCGGCATTTCCACACCCAGATCGCCGCGCGCAACCATCACGACGTCGGTCGCTTCCATGATCGCATCAAGATCGTCCAGCGCCTGGGGCTTTTCGATCTTGGCTACAACCGGCGTGTTGGCTCCATGCGCCGCGATCAGCTCCTTGAGCTGCTGCACATCGGCGGCGCGGCGCACAAACGACATCGCCACGAAATCGACGTCGTGCGCCAGACCAAACTCCAGGTCTTCGCGATCTTTATCGGTGATCGCCGAGGTGCTGACCGCAGTGCCAGGCAGGTTGATGCCCTGATGTTCGCGCAGCGATCCGCCCTGCACCACCTGTGTCACCACATCCTGGTCGCGTACCGCCGTCACCAGCAACTCGATCAGCCCATCCGAGAGCAAAATCCGATCACGCGGCTGGACATCATGCGGGAGATTCTGGTAGGTCGTCGAAACGCGGCGCGCGTCACCCTCGATCTGCTCAGTCGTGATCG
>JAFAYS010001014.1 GCA_019240175.1 Chloroflexota bacterium
TTCGGCGCGGGCTGGGTGAAAATTCCGGGACTTGACGAGCAGATCGTTGATCTGGCGCTGCTCAAGGATAACGTCCTGGTCACGATCAGTGGCAGCGGCAAAGTCTATCGGCGCGGTGCGGGCCAGGCCTGGCAGCAGGTGATCCCAGAGATCAGCAGCGCCCGCGCGGTGGCCGCCAGCCTCACCGGCGAGCGCATCTATCTGCTGGTCGGCAACACCAGCTACGCGGTTTTCCGCTCCGACGACGCGGGCCGCACCTGGCAGCTGCTCACCAGCACCACCGCCGATGTTTCGCCGTTCGATATTGCGGTCTCGGCCAATCCCGCCACTAATCAAGATGTGGTGCTCTTCGACTATGGGCTGAGCGGTCGCGCGGGCGGTGGCTCGGTGCTGAGCCGTTCGCTGGACAACGGCGCGACCTGGACCGACGTGCCGCTCGCCGGCGCTGGCAACATCCGTCCAAACCTGGGGCGAATCTTCGTCGATCAAACGACGCTCAACTTCTACATCACCGGCAGCCTGCCCGTCCAGGGCACGACGCGCCTGTATCGCCTGGCGCCAACCGGTAACACGTTGACCGAGATCGGTTTGCCGGAGGATTTGCAGGTGGGCGGTGTGAACGCGCTGACAACCTATCCCGGCACAATGGTGATCGCCGGGCCGCGCGGCGTGTTTGCCGGGCCGATCGATAGCGCGCCGAATACGTTTAATCGTTACGAGAAAGGCCTCAACGGTGTCGAGGTGCTCGATCTGATCACGACCTCGGGCCGTCCGGCGGGCACAGCGCTCTACGCGGGAACTTCGCGCGGCATTTTCACCGGCAATCCGTCGGCGGTCGATAACTGGTTCGACACCTCGATCGGCTTCCCGGCTTGCCCGAACGTTGGCCCCACGCCCTTCGATCGCGTCGATCCTTTCCCGGATTCGCCGCAGCACCGCTATTTCCCGGAGACCGGTCACTCGCTGAACTTCGGCTTCAAGACGTTTTGGGAAAGCAACGGCGGCCTGCCGGTCTTTGGCTTCGCTCTGAGCGAGGAGTTTGTCGAGCGCAACGCCGATCTGCGTCTGGACTTTACCACGCAGTACTTTGAGCGCGAGCGCTTCGAGTATCATCCCGAGAATCAGCCGCCCTACCAGGTGCTGCTGGGCCGCCTCGGCGATGAGCTGCTGCGGGCGCAGGGTCGCGAGTGGCGCAACGAGGGCGGGAATAACAATCCGTTCCCTAACACGCCCTGCCAGAGCTTTGGTGTCGGCGGGCAGCAGCGAACCGTATGCGGGCCGTTTCTGCAATACTGGCGAACGCACGGCCTCCAGTTCGACGGACGCGGCGGCGTCTCGTTCAACGAGAGTTTGGCGCTCTTCGGCCTGCCGCTGACCGCGCCCAAGGTCGAGAAAAATCCCGACGGCAACGAGGTGATCACGCAGTGGTTCGAGCGCGCCCGCTTCGAGTATCATCCCAATAACCCCGATCCGTACAAAGTATTGCTAGGCCGTCTCGGCTCAGAGTCGCTGCGAGGACGCGGCATTCAGGTGCCATAATCAAAACTAGCCAGCGACGAACGAGGAGCACAGCGCGCTGTGCTCCTCTTTTTTAGATATTGACGGCGCGCGTATCATGAGAGATAGTTCCTCTCCAAGGATCATTGACACCACGGGCCCACACTCAGGGCGGAGGACGTATGCTATCACCCACACAGTCGCAGACAACCAGCTGGCAAGATACAGCTACTCAGGTCGCGCAGGCGATTCGGCGTCGCGTGCTTGAGCATGTGATTCTTAACAACGGCGGCTATTTGAGCCAGGCCTGCTCGGCTGCCGAGACGCTGGCGACGCTTTACACCAGGATCATGCATCTGGACGTCAGCCAGGCTCCGCTGATTCCGGGACCGTTCGCGGGCGTTCCCGGCCCCAATAATCCCCACGCCTTCAGCGGCGCGGCCTATAATGGACGGCCCGATCCGGCGCTGGATCGCTTTATTTTCTCGCCCGCGCACTATGTGCTGGTGCTGTACACGACCTTGATCGAAGTCGGGCGGCTGGCTCCCGAGGCGCTGCGCGAGTTCAACAAAGACGGCAGCACCGTCGAGATGATCGGCGCTGAGCACTCGCCGGGCATGGAAGTAACCTCGGGCTCGCTGGCGCAGGCGCTTAGCCAGGCCGCCGGCATTGCCATGGCGCGCAAGCTACGAGGCGAGACCGGCAAAGTCTGGGTATATATGTCGGACGGCGAGTTCCAGTCCGGCCAGACCTGGGAAACGATCGCGGCGATCACGTTTCACAAGCTGGATAACATCGGCATCTATGTCGACGTGAATCAGCAGCAGTGCGACGGCAGCATGGCTAGTGTGCTCAACATCGAGCCGCTTGACGAGCGCATTCGTGGCTTCGGCGCGCATGTCGTCAAAGTCGATGGCCACGACGTCGAGGCGCTGGCGGCACCAGCCGAAGCCTGGCCGGAAGGCAAGCCGCTAGTCGTGCTGGCCTACACCAATCCGTGGCAAGGCATCGATCTGCTGCGGTCGCGTGCGCCCAAGCTGCACTACGTTCGCTTCAGCGGCGCGGAAGAGCGCCAGCGCTACGCCGATTTCCTCACTACGCTGCAATAATTCCAGGAGTTTCCGGCTATGGATTTGCTAACCCGTGTACATGCGCAGAATCTCGTCGATTGGGCCCGCGACAAGCCCGAGGTCGTGGTGCTTTCGGCGGATTTGACCAGCTCAACCGAGATCGATCTGTTTCGCGATACCTATCCCAAGCGCTTTTTCTCGATGGGCATGGCCGAGCAAAACATGATGAGCTTTGCCGGCGGCCTGGCGCGCGAAGGCTTTTTTCCGTTTGTGCATACCTTCGCCGTTTTCATGTATCGCCGCGCGCTGGATCAGATCTCGATGTCGATCGCGTATCCTAATCTGCCGGTGCGCATGTTTGGCTTTTTGCCGGGCATCACCACGCCGGGCGGCGTTACCCACCAGGCGATCGACGACATCGCGGTGCTGCGCGCGATTCCCAACATGACGCTGCTTGAGTGCGGCGACGCAACCGACGTCGAGTCGGTGCTGGACGTGGCGCAGGCCGTGAATGGGCCGGTTTATGTGCGCATGCTGCGCGGCGAGATCCCGCGCCTCTTCGACGCCGGCGAGCCGCTGCGGCTGAATCAGGCGCGCGTGCTGAGTACCGGATCGGACATCACGCTGCTCTCGACCGGCATCTGCACCGAGGAGGCCATGCGCGCGACCAGCGTGCTCCAAAGTCGCGGCGTGTCGATCCAGCATCTGCACGTTTCGACGCTCAAGCCCTTCAGCGATCCGACTGTGCTTGAGGCGCTGGCCCAGCCGCGCTACGGCGTGATCACAATGGAGAATCACAGCATCATCGGTGGACTGGGCACGGCGGTGGCCGAGCTGATGGCCGAGCACGGCATCGCGCGCAAGCTGGTGCGCATCGGCCTCAAAGATACCTACGCCCACGGAGCCAGCCGCGATTATCTGATGCACGAGTATGGGCTGGACGCGCTGGCGCTGGTGCGGCAGGTCGAGACGCTGCTCAACACCTCGCTGAAGATCGACGAGGGAGATCTGGCGGCGGTGCGTTTGATCGCGGTGCATAGCTCAGCGAAAGCCGAGGCGCTGTGATGGGAGAGAGCGACACAATCGCGCTGTCGGGCGAGCGCTTTCAGGTGGTCTACCAGCTGACCGGTGACGAGGCCGAGGCGCGGCGCAAAGCGATCGATATCTGCCTGGAGCAGACCGTCGAGCTGCCCGACGATCTCGTGCCGGACGGCCCGATCCGTGACTCAGTGGTCGGACAGAT
>JAFAYS010001045.1 GCA_019240175.1 Chloroflexota bacterium
ATTCCGCGTCTACGCCGAGCTGTTCGGGCTGATTGGCGGGCAACGCTTCACCGCGCCCGCGCTGCGCCGCATCCAGGCCGATCTCACGGCAGAAGGTTTGCGGGCGGATCAGCAGATGCGGCGGCTGTCGCGAATCATGGCCTTCGCCGATTTCCGCTTCTTCCTGCTCTTCTTCCCGATCAATCTGGTCACGCTCTGGAATTTTCACGTGCTCTGGTTTCTTGAGCGCTGGCAGCACACCGTGCGCGATCACATCCGCACCTGGCTGGCCGCGCAGGGTGAGATCGAGGCGCTGGCTGCCCTGGCCGCGCTGCGCTACGATCAGCCCGCCTGGACGTTTCCCGAGATCGTGGAAGATCGACCGCCGCTGGTGGAGGCGCAGGGCCTGGGCCATCCGCTGCTGCCCGATGCCGCGCGCGTCTGCAACAATGTCCGGATTGGTCCGACTGGCACCTTTTTGCTGGTGACCGGATCGAACATGTCGGGCAAAAGCACGCTGCTGCGCGCGATCGGCACAAATATCGCGCTGGGCTTGGCTGGCGGTCCCGTCTGCGCCGAGCGGCTCACGCTGCCGCCGATTGTGCTGGGCACCAGTATGCGCGTCCAGGACTCGCTGGAGCAGGGCGTGTCGTACTTTATGGCCGAGCTTCAGCGGCTCAAAACCGTGGTCGATCGCGCGGAGCAAGTGCGGCAGCAGCCAGGCTGGACGCTGCTTTTCCTGCTCGACGAGATCTTGCACGGCACCAACACCAGCGAGCGGCTGATCGCGGCGCGCCAGATCATTCGCCATCTGCTCAGCCAGGGCGCGATCGGCGCGGTCTCGACTCACGATCTACGCCTGGCCGACGCCGAAGGTCTGGTCGAAGCCGCCGAGCTTGTGCATTTCACCGAAACCTTCACGCGACGCCCGGAGGGCGTCGCGATGCGCTTCGACTACAGGCTGCGACCCGGCATTGCCACCACGACCAACGCGCTCAAGCTGATGGAGATCGTCGGGCTGCCCGTGGATACGCTGGTGGAGCAGCAAAGCCTGGAATAAGACCGCCTGGATCACTTTTGATGGATGGATCTGTATGGCAATTCCAGATACCATCATTTTTGCCACACGCACGCTCAGGATCGGCACCTTCCGCTGCCGGCCCTACGAGCCGTGGTTCGAAGACACCGGGCCGATCAGCGGCCATCTGATCGTGTTTCCGCGCACCTCGGTTCGCATCACCTACGCCGGCAGCCGGCCCATCGTGACCGATCCAAATCTGGTGATGCTGTACAACGATCAGCAGGAGTACCGGCGCGGCAAGATCTCGGAGCGCGGCGATCTGTGCGAGTGGTTTGAGTTCGCGCCCGAGATCATTCTGGACGCCATCCAACCCTACGATCCTGCCGTTGATGATCGCCGCCCGTTCAGGCTGACGCACGGCCCCAGCGACACGCGCGCCTACCTGCTGCAGCGCCGGATTGTCGAGCAACTTGCCAGCGCCGAGCAGCCGGATCAGATCTATGTCGAGGAGGCGCTGCTGGCACTGCTCAACACGGTCGTGCGCGGTGTCTACCAGGCATCCGGCTGGCATTGCGGCAGATCATCTAAACAGCGCGAGAGCAGCGCCGCCGAGCTGATCTACGGCGTCAAGTATTTCCTGGCGACGCACTTCATGCAGCGCATCACGCTCGACGGGATCGCGCAGGCCGTGCATTGCTCGCCCTACCATCTGTGCCGCATCTTTCGCCAGCAGACCGGCAGCTCGATCCATGCCTATCTCAATCACCTGCGTCTGCGCACAGCCTTGGAATATCTGGCCGAGGGCACCGATGATCTCGCCGCACTAGGCGTTGAGCTAGGCTACTCTAGTCACAGCCATTTCACGCAAGCCTTTAAGCGCGCGTTCGGCGCGGCTCCCTCAGCGCTACGGCAACGTCCCACACCGCAACAGCTCCGCAAAAACAGCAAGATTTTGATAGCCTGACCCCAAACCGACGCCGTATCCTGCGAGCAAGCGTGGTGTGTGGCCGTGAGCGTCGAACACACCTTTGAGCATCGGAGGATAACGTATGCGCAGCAACAAACGATTCCTGTTCCGCTGGTACATCTTTGGTTGCATCCTGGTCGCCTGTCTC
>JAFAYS010001131.1 GCA_019240175.1 Chloroflexota bacterium
GATTTAGTCCTCGCGATCTATGAGGCCACCGACGAGGATAAGGAGAGTATCCTCAACGTGATCGAGACCTTCTGCGAATTACCTTTTGTCAAGGTCATTGATGAAAAAAAAGACACAGGCGAGAAGGAATTCGCCCTGCACGATGCCATGTACGATATGTTATATGAACATATTCGCGGCGGAGTAGGAGCCCCCAGATTATACGAAAAAGCTATCAAGTATCTGGACGAAAAACTCAAGGAAGTTAAGCAGAAACTTAATGATAAAACGGGACAACACCTTAATAACCTGCAAGCGCAGCCAGCCCAACCAGGTGATACGTTAATTGAGCGCTTCCAGGAGCAGCGGGCGTACGAGATCGATCGGCTTTTCTATCGCATGGCGCTCGATCCACTCAATGCCTACCAGGACTACCGCGCCATGTTCATGACGGCGATCACAAATCGGGATACCGATTTCGATGCGCAACTACAAGATGAGCTCGGAAGATTTTTTGAAAAAGGTCGAACATGGGGTGATGCTTATCGTCAGCGCTTGCTGGAGATGAACTTTTCATGGCAAAAGATCGCATGTGAGGAGGCGATCCGTTGGGTCGAGCGGCGCTTAAGAGCTTTCATGCGGGATGCCGAGCTCAACCGATATGAAGACGCTCTGCAAAAGGTCGAGCATATTAACCAGGATAAGGACTTCACTGAAGTGCTTAAAGAGTCACCAATCCTGCGACATATGTTGGAAATCGCACGCTTAAGCGCAGAAACGCATCTGCTACCCTACGTAGACCAGGCAGATCAGATTGAACCAACATTTCTGACAACAATCGACAGTGTGGAAAACCTGAAGCAAGCGTCAGAGCAGTCAGGCGCAACTACAGATCCAATGCTTGATCAAGATTATATTGATCTAGTCCTTATCAACGCCTACAACTACCGAGGCTACTACTTCGGGACGCAAGAACGCTATGGGAGCGCGATCGATGATTATCGTAAGGCGCTTGAGCTTATGCCGGAGTCTTCCGAAATGGAAGGCCTCCGAATTGAACTCCTGCTGAGCTTGTGTATCGCGCTCCATCAGCATGGCGACTCTACCTCTGAGGATATAGCCACACAAGCCCTGCTCCGTGCATTGAATCAGGGCTCGCAACATCAGGTTGCAACAGCCTTTAGCGCACTAGCGCGAATGAAACGCTTCACCAATCCTGAAGATGCTCTAAGATGGGCCAGGCAAGCAGGGAAGATCCTTGAAGATCTCGAAAGCGCACGCACCCTCGCGTTATGTATTTTTACCGAAGGCATGGTGCGCACGGAGCTTGCCTTACGCGCCGATCCCGATCAAGCCGACGAAGAGTTAGGTGAAGCGCTTAAATGTTATGAAAAAGCCTACGAGCGCTTTGCGAATCCTCCAGGTGAATTGCTGCGCCGGGTTGAGGTACGGCTTAAGTGCGCGATTGCCTACCGAAAATACTGTGGAATGCTGATTGAGAAAGGCAAGGATGCTTCGCAGTACCTGGAGAACGCTCTTCAAGAGCTGCAAAAGGCCGCCGATCTCTGGAAACCGGGCATCGCTCAATCGATTCGGGCCAAGATTGAGGAACAAGCCGCCGTTATCTACATCCATCAACGCAATTTTGCTCAGGCGCGGGAGAAAGTGCAGCTCGCTCGAAGGTATGTTCAAGTCGGCGATACATTACACAACGGGTGGGTGTACCATCTCCGAAACGCGCAGATTACGCTTCAAGAAGCGCTCTGTGACTTTGGTGAAGGCAAGCCGCTCGAAGGATGTCTCAACCTTCAGCGCGCCTTTGATCGCTTACCGCAAGACCCGCTGGAGCAGCGTTCCAGGGCTGTATTCCGGCGCTTAGGTGAGCAAGCGCTGCTCGCAATCGGCGACCTGAAACGAGTGGAGGAGCTTGAAACTGAGACGGAACGTACTGCTGAGAGAGCGCAGATCGGCGAGGATGCGCGCGCGGAAATGGAGCGCCTGTTCCAAGCAGTAAAGCAGAAATTAGCTGCTCAATAGGCAGCAAGAGCTGTGTCTGCCACGACTGGAGATCAGTGAATCTCGAGTCGCGGCATTTGAGCGGTGGCCTTGGCACGAAGGTCCATCAGCATGCGGGATTTTCGAAATGCCTGAATAGATGTATCTTTCGTGTGATCGCTCATCCCAAGCAAGATCCAGCTCTTCCGTGCCGGGAGGTTCATGCGAATCTCCGGGCATCCTTTTGCCAGTACGCTCCCAATACACAGCCATCGGTCATCATGGTTCGACAGGGCTGCGAATACAAGAGCCGCTTCACAGCACACGTGAGACGGCTTTTCGCCTACGTGTCCTAGCGGCTCATAGACGCACACGCCGTCATTTCATTTGCTGCATATTGAACATCTGTGCTATATTTGCCGGAGTGCCAACTGTTCAAGGAGCGCAGTTATGCGAAACGTTATTGTCATCTCCCACGTTTCCCTTGATGGTGTCATCCAGGCCATGGGCGGGCCAGATGAAGATCCCAGTGGTGGCTTCGCGTATGGCGGGTGGATCGCTCCCTACGCCGACGAGGTTGTTGGAAGCGTCGTCAGGCGGGAGATGAGCATGCCGTTTGATCTGTTGATCGGGCGCAAAACGTTTGATATTTGGGCCCCGTACTGGCCGCAGCATGGAGATATATGGCCGGGCGTTAATACCGCAACCAAGTACATCGCGTCGAATACGATAACGTCTGCCGAGTGGCAGCCCACCGTATTTTTAAGCGGAAACATTGCGGCACAAGTCCTCAACCTTAAGCAGCAGCCAGGGCCGGATTTGCATGTGTACGGCAGTGGCAATCTCCTACAGACGCTGATCAAACATGATCTGGTTGATGCGTTCTGGCTCAAGATCTATCCGCTGACGTTGGGCAGTGGCAAACGATTGTTTGCCGATTGCACCATCCCGGCGGCGTTCAATGTAACGGAAAGTCAAATCTCTCCGAAGGGTGTGATTATCGCGAACTACGAGCGTGCAGGCGCGGTCAAAACCGGACGTATTGAATAGCCGTTTCCCGTCGAACAGCGGCTGCTCCTGCGGGTGCCCGACGACGCGAACGAGTCTGACAAGCCATGGCCAGGCTTACAGATCAGGGCTGAAGCTGCCGAACGGCTTCCATGTAATCGCCAAGGAGAGGCATGATGAAATTTCTGCTCACGTCCGCCGGCATCAAGAACCCGAGCATCCACAACGCCCTGGTTGATCTCCTAGGCAAACCCATCTCCGAGTCCAGCGCCCTCATCATCCCCACTGCGATATATCCTTTTTCGGGGGGTCCGGTAGCAGCCTATCGCTTCATCAGCGGATTAAACGCCAGCCCCTTGTGCGGCTTGGGCTGGAAATCGCTGGGCGTGCTGGAGCTCACCGCGCTCCCCAGCGTCGAAGCCGAGCATTGGATCACTGCGGTTCGGGAGGCTGATGCCCTGCTGGTGTATGGCGGCGATGTCTGGTATCTGTGCCGCTGGATGCGCGAGTCCGGGCTGGCGGACCTGCTGCCGTCACTGCGCGAGACGGTCTATGTGGGGGTGAGCGCTGGCAGTATGGTGACAGCCCCGACCTTCGGCGAGACGTACGACGACCCGACGGCACCTTTCGTCATCGATACGGGGCTGGGACTGGTTGACTTTGCGTTGCTTCCGCATCTCGATCACGCGGACCACCCGGAAAGTTCCGCAGCCAGGGTGGAAAGCATGGCCGCCGAGGTACCCGTGCCGACCTACGGAATTGACGACGAGACCGCCATCAAAGTCACCGACGATGGCACCGTCGAGATCATCTCCGAGGGGCACTGGAAGCTGTTTGCCGCTACCAGCGCGAACTGATTCGTGCGTGCGCGCCATACGAGCGAGGAGACGCCCACATCAGTGCCACATGGATCAGTTGATAGCACGATACATTTCTGCTGCGCCCAGAGACTCGCAATTGTCTCCGGGCGCAGCCCTTGTTCGGGCTTGCGTTCGTCAATCAAGCCGATCGGATTATAATAACGCGGAGTCGGCAATGTGTACTACAATGGGGCCTGCTGATAACTCTGCGGCAGCAGAGCGTAGACGGAAGCGAGGTGCTCAAAGCAACTATGAAATCAGCACTGATCGTATGGGGTGGCTGGGAAGGGCATCAGCCACAGCAATCAGCAGAGCTTTTTGCCGGGATTCTGCGCGACGAGGGCTATAACGTCCAGCTGTCGGATACGCTCGACGCCTATCTCGACGCGTCGCGCCTGCACGCGCTCAGCCTGATCGTGCCGGTTTGGACGATGGGAGCGCTCACAAAAGAGCAGGAGCGCGGTCTGCTGGATGCGGTCGCCTCGGGCGTGGGGCTGGCTGGCTGGCATGGCTGCATGGCCGACTCATTCCGGCAAAATCCAGAATACCAGTGGATGGTCGGCGGCCAGTGGGTGGCCCATCCCGGCGACATCATCGACTACACGGTCAACATCGTCAACCACGACGATCCGATCACCGCCGGGATCGAGGACTTCGCCATGCATACCGAGCAATACTACATGCATGTCGATCCTTCGAACGAGGTGCTGGCGACGACGACTTTTAGCGGCGATTATGCGTCCTGGATCGCGGGCTGCGTCATGCCTGTCGTCTGGAAACGGCGATGGAGCCGGGGCAAGGTATTTTACAGCTCGCTAGGACATCACACAGCGGATTTTGATGTACCGGAGGCCCGCGAGATCATGCGACGAGGCATGCTGTGGGCTGCTCGATCCGAGCAGGACTAGGCTGCGCAACAGCTCGAAGTCTGCTCCCTAAGCTCAGGAATCAGTATGACGATACAACCTGTTAATGTCGGCATCATCGGCTGCGGCAACATTAGCGACATTTACCTGCAAAACTGCACACGCTTTCCCAGTCTGCGCGTACTGGCCTGCGCCGATCTCATGATCGAGCGCGCCGCCGAAAAAGCGCAAAAATACGGTGTGCCCAACGCCTACAGCGTGGAAGAGCTGCTGGCCGATCCGGCGATCGAGCTAGTGATCAATCTCACGGTGCCGCAGGCGCACGGCGAGATCGGAATTGCGGCGCTTGAGGCCGGCAAATCGGTGTACAACGAAAAGCCGCTGGCGATCGATCGTGAAAGCGCGGCCCGGATGCTGGAGCTGGCGCGCACAAAGAACCTGCTAGTAGGCGGCGCTCCCGATACGTTTCTTGGCGCGGGACTGCAAACCTGCCGCCAGCTGATCGACGGGGGCGCGATCGGCACGCCGGTGGCGGCGCACGCGCATATTCAGGGTCGCGGGCCGGAAGGCTGGCATCCCAACCCGGACTTCTTCTACCAGCCGGGCGCAGGGCCGCTCTTCGATATGGGCCCCTACTATCTGACGGCGCTGACGAGCTTGATCGGCCCGGTGCGACGCGTCACCGGCTCGGCGCGGATCTCGTTCCCAGAGCGCATGATCACCAGCCAGCCGCTGAACGGCACAATGATCAAGGTGAACACGCCGACGCACATCGCGGCAGTGCTGGATTTTGTCAGCGGCCCAGTGGCAACGCTGGTCACCAGCTTCGACGTGCTGCCGCAGCGCTATTTCGGCCTTGAGATCTTCGGCACCGACGGCACGCTGATCCTGCCCGATCCGAACACCTTCGGCGGTCCGGTCGTGGCGCATCGCATCGGCAGCAAGGAGTGGACGGAGCAGCCGATTCAGCACGCCCACAGCGAGAATAGCCGTGGCATCGGCGTGGCGGATATGGCCGAGGCACTGCGCACCGGACGCCGCCACCGCGCCAACGGCGACATGGCCTACCATGTCCTCGACATCATGCACGCCATCCACGAGGCCTCGGCTGAGGGACGGCACATCGAACTAAGCAGCACCATGGAGCAGCCCGCCGCGCTACCCGTTGGGTGGTCGGCGCTGGAGGAGCAAGCAGCATGAAGACTGAAAACGTCGGAGTTCAACTCTATACCCTGCGCGATCTGACCTCGAAAGACATGCTCGGCACGCTACGGCAGCTGGCTTCGATCGGCTATCGCGCCGTCGAGCTCGCCGGCTATGGCGACGCCACGCCCGAGACGATTCGCGCCACGCTCGACGAGCTCGGCATGCGGGCGATCTCGGCGCATGTGCAGCTAGAGCAGATCGAGCAAAACACGGATCAGGTCGTGCAGCAGATGCAGACGCTCGGCTGCGAATACCTGGTCGTGCCGTGGCTGCCGGAAGAGCAGCGCGGCAGCAAGGCCAAAGCCCAAACGCTGGCTGAGCGCTTGAATCGCGCCGCGCCGCAGGTGACGAGCCAGGGCCTGCGCTTTGCCTATCACAACCATGATTTCGAGTTCCACGAGGTCGATGGGACTACGATGTGGGATATACTGATCGCCGAGACCGATCCCGCCGTCGAGTTT
>JAFAYS010001134.1 GCA_019240175.1 Chloroflexota bacterium
CGCCAATGGCAACACGCTGACAGGTGACGGCATCAGCTACACCTATGACTTCGAAAACCGGCTGACGACCAGTAGCCAGGGCAACACAACAATCGTCTATGACGGCGATGGCAATCGGGTTGCTCAGACCACGGATGGCGTGACGACGCGCTATCTGGTGGACGATCGCAATCCGAGCACCTATGCCCAAGTGGTCGAAGAGCTGGTCGATGGCCAAGTGCAGCGCACCTACACCTACGGCCTGGATCTGATCAGCCAGAGCCAGATCAACGGCGGCACGCCCGAGACCAGCTTTTATATGTATGACGTGCTGGGCAGCGTGCGGTCGCTCGCCGATGCAACCGGCGCGATCACCGATCGCTATACCTACGATGCTTTTGGTGCGCCGCTGGCAACCAGTGGCACGACGTCCAACGCGTATCGCTTTGCCGGCGAGCAGTGGGATAGCACAACCGGTCTTACGTACCTGCGCGCGCGCTACTATGAGCCGAATCAGGGTCGTTTCCTGACGCTTGATCCGTACGCCGGGCGGGTGGCGGAGCCTTTGACTCTCCACAAGTACATGTACGCCCACGCCGATCCGGTCAACAACATTGATCCCAGCGGCCAGTCGGTCGCAATCGCCTATGTGCAGACTACGCAGATCTCGCTTGCGGCAATGGCCCAGGTTGCTGTGGTTGGTCTCGCCATCGCCTGTACCCTGAATCTCGTTGCGTCCGCGCTGGTGGTCGCCATGACCATTGCGATCGAGGGCGGCACCATCGAGCTGAACCAGGCGCTGTGTATGGCGAAACACAAGCCTGGTAAATGGAGCTGTACCGCTAGCTGTAACGTGCAGAATAACGCCAATATCCCGAACTGTCCCGATCGTGTCACGGGTTCAGCCTCAGGCTCGAATGAAGGAGAAGCCTGCCGCGCCGCCAAGCGCGTCGCTACGCAATCGGCACCGCGCGGCACGTATGCCCGTCATTGCCAGTGCAAGTGCACCAAGAACTAACCGTACATCAGCAATATCTTGAGATAGCACGACACGGTGGACCGCAGCTGCCATTGCGGTTCACCGTGTCGCAGTGTGTGCTAAGAAAGGCGATTTATGACGGATTCGGAATTTCAACAGCAGCTTCAGTCGATCGTCGCTGACGGCCCGCCTGAGCTTCATGAGAACTATCAGCAGACGATCGATCAGATAACCAGCTACGGTATCGGCTCATTCGAGGAATTGCTGGCGGTCGTGCGAGATGAGGCCGCGGCTCCTGAGATCCGCAGCGCCGGGTGCTGGCTGCTCGGACAATTTCGCCAGAAACGCGCGGTGTACGCTGTGCTGCGCGCCTTTGACAGCCAACACGACGATCTGCGGCGGCAGGCAGCTCATACGCTCGGCGTGCTGGGCAGCAAAGTAGCTGTCAAACCGCTGCTCAAGGCCTTGGAGTACGCTAGCACTGTTGAGCGCCGGGCAGACGCCGCCTACGCGCTCGGCCACATCGGCGATGAGCGTGCTGCTCAACCACTGCTCAACCGTCTCAATGATGCGGCGGAAGACGATCGTGTGCGCAGCCAGGCTGCCGAGAGCCTGGCGTATCTAGCCGTGGAAACGGCGGACGTGCGCGCGGCATTGATCGCTGCTCTAGCCGACGCCAGCGCCGAAGTTCGTTTCTGGTCCGCTTTTACGCTTGGCGAGCTCGGCGATCCCAGCGATCACGCAACGATCCGTGCCCTGGAACACCTTGCGGCGAGCGATACCACTGTGGTGACGGGATGGTGGTCTGTCGGTCAGGAGGCGCAAGCGGCACTCGCGAAGCTTACGGGTGATGACGAGGGCTGAGTTGTGAGCTGCGCCTGCCGGCTACTGCGGCGAATACAAACAAGGACATGTCATGGCGCATCGAGAACTGCTATTCGACGGTCAGGCATAGATCGCGCTCCTGGGTAGGATCAAGTCTGCATGATCTATAACAGCTCCGACACGGCATTTAGTTGCAGCTCGGCAAAGCGGCTGGGTCGCAGGGCGTGCGTGTCGAGTGTGGTTGTGTGTCCGTCCAGCATGATCTCGCTCAGCAGGTGGCCCAGCGCCGGCGCGTGCATCACGCCATGCCCCGACGATCCATTGGCGAGATAGAAGTTTTCCACGCTGGGCGCGGCCCCCAGCAGCGCGTGCTTATCGGGCGACATTTCGTACAGTCCGCCCCAGCAGCTTTGGCGATCGATCGACGCCTGCGTGAGACAGGGCACGCAGCTATGCGCGCGGCGCGTCACCTCTGCCAGCCACTCGTCGCTGATCGAGGTGTCGAAGCGATCGTCCACGATCGGCTGATCCGGCCACAGCAGCAGAATCCGCCCGTCGCGGACGCGCAGATGAAAGCCATCGTCGGTGAAGATCGTCATCGGCATGTGCTCGGGCAGCAGCGCGCAGGGCTCCGTGATCGCAACCTGGCGACGCAGCGGGCTGACCGGCAGCTCGACGCCCGCGTAATCGGCGACCAGCGCCGCCCATGCGCCGGCGGCATTGACCACCCGCTCGACCGCGATCGTCGCTGTGGGCGTGCGCACCGCCGCAATCCGCTCGCCGCGCATCTCGAAGCCGGTACAGGGCGTGTTGTAGCGCACCTCGACGCCCAGCTGCCGCGCCCGATCGAGGTAGCCGCGCAGCAGCTCCAGCGGGCGAATAAAGCCATCGGTGGGGCAGAAAACACCGCCGATCAGATCATCGGTTTTGATCGCCGGGTTGAGCCGCGCAATCTCGTCCGGCGCAACCTCGCGCGCCTCGTCGAGGCCGGTGGCGTGCTGAAGTGCCTGCGCGGCGCGTAGTGCATCAAGCGTGGCCTGCTGACGAGCCAGGAACAGGTAGCCGCAGGGCCGGTAGCCGGAGTCGACGCCGATCTCGTCGCGGAAGCGGCGCAGCTTGTCGCGGGAAAGCAGGGAAAGCCGAATGTTGATCTCGGAGCTGAACTGCGCCCGGAAGCCGCCTGTAGCTCTGCCGGTGCTGCCGTGGCCGGGCTGCGCGCCAGGATCGATGACCAGAATATGCTTGCAGCCGCGCTGTGCGAGATGATACGCGACGCTGGCCCCGATCACGCCTGCTCCAATAATCGCGACGTCGACTGATGACATGGCTACCTCCGCGCTGAGATTGAAGGATTGAGTCAGAGATCTATGCTACACAATGCGTGCAAGCGGGGAGGCTGCTCATTAATTGATTGACATAAGACGTTGACCAGGCAGACTTTGGGAACTCGTCGCGCCGCCTGGTAACAAAAGCGCCCACGTTCGATCGCTTTCCTAGTGATCGAACGTGGGCGCTTGCTGAGCTTTATCCTGGCATTACACCGTCATGTAGCGCGTGCAGCGCGGAGCCTAGCCGAAGCCGCTCGATCCGCCACCGCCACCGCCGCCACCACCACCACCGCCGCCGCTGAAACCTCCGCTGGAGCCGCCTGATGAGCTAGTCGGTTGCGGCTGGCTGGTAAATGTGGTCGAGGCCGCTTCCAGCATCTCGAACAGCCCTTCTTTCATCGAATCCAGGCCGCCGCCTGTGGCTGCGCCGGAGTGCTGCCCGCCGCTGAGCACCACGGGAAAGCCCGCGCGATAGCCGGAGGACCGATACCAGCGCGGCGCAAAGGTCGGCACGCGCTCGAATTGCTGCACCCAGCTGCGCTCCAGGCCAAAGGCGATCGCGTAGGGCAGATAGCGCTCGAACTGCTCGTCGCTCAGCTCGCCCTCGGGATACTTGCCCGGATTCTGGAGATAGCGCTTAAACCCTTGCCACTTCGCCGCCGCCGTCGCGCCAAGCTCGGTTTTACGGGACATAACGATACTCAGCGACAGGAAAGCCACCACGATCACGCCGACTGCCGCGATCACCACCGGCACCAGCGGCGTGTAGCGCGCGAACAGCCACATGCTCAGAATGCCGAAGGCGATTGCTCCTGCCACGGCCACTACGCCCATGCAGCCATATCTGGCCCGCGTGTCGTTGGGATGCTCGGGAAAGTAG
>JAFAYS010001198.1 GCA_019240175.1 Chloroflexota bacterium
ATTCGAGCGGCGGCAGCCATTCGGATTGCTCGCCGTCGTGGCCTTCCACCCGCACCCGGCTCAGCAGCGAGACGCGATTCGGCGGCAGGCCAGCTACGTCCGCTCCGCGCTGGTCCAGGTAGTCGAGGTGATAGGTGCGCACGCGCTGGGTTGCTCCCGGCTGCGTGGTGACCGCGATCTGCGTGCAGCGCAGCGTGGTGCGCAGCTCGAAACCGGAGCGGTAGTGCGAGAAAGGATCGGGGCGCTGGCTGTAGGCGAAGGCGACGCGCACCAGGAATGAGGGCGCGCTGGCCGGGCCGTAGTCCAGGTAGCGGATCTCGGCCAGGTAGAGCTGGTTCGGTCGTCGCGCTGGCTCCTCGACGGGGCTGGTGGTGTAGCGATACTCGATGCGGTTGCCAAACGGATCGACGCTGCTGGTCAGCTGCCAGGTACAGATGCGACGTGGATCGTCGGCATCCGCGATGATCGCCGGGTCGCGCCAGTCGGCGGGCGCTGCTGCCGGGCGCGGCGTGCCGTACAGGTGGATCAGGCCATCCTTGGTTTTGACGCGCCAGTAATCGTTGCCGTCGTCGCGCAGGTGGCGGATCTCGGCGAACAAGCCTTCGGTGCGCGGGCGGTAGCGCCGGCCATCTCCTTCATTTCCACCGACCGGCACCAGATCTTCCGCACCCGAGAGCACAAAGGTATCGTTTTCGTCGTAGCGCGGAATGCCCTTGTCGGTTTTGCGGCTGATACCGGGAATGCTCAAGTTCCAGCCCAGGCCATACGGGCCGTTGCCATTGCCGGAGCTGTAGACGAGCGCAAGATCGGGCTGAAAGTTGTTGCGCCCGGCGGGAATGCTTAGCGGGACGCGAAAGTTGCCCGTGCCGGTAAACAGATCCGGCGAAAACGTTTCGCCGATCCCGCGCATTGCGCCGCCGCCCTGGGGCAGGGGAATCGCTTGATCTGATGCGCCTGATGAGTTCGTCATAGAGTGTCCTTGATCACAGTGCGGCTGGCGTTTCTCGTGCCGGCGAGAGGCGCAAGCTCATCATCAAGCTGAGTTACGGGAGGCGAAATGGTTGTGACACAGAGCCGCGCGATGGTTTCGGCGCGCAGCGATGCAGCCACTGTTCCAAGCTGCGCGCGGGGTGCGTAGCTGCCCGTGTGACTCAAAAATATGTATATGGTTGTGCTAGGAAATAACGCTGTGTGCTGCCTTGGCGAGCAGGACGGGTGTTAGTGTAGCGAAGAGACTCGCGGCGTCCAAGCGGCTAAAGACCTAGACCAGTGCTGCGCCATTCGGCAGAGGAAGTCCTGGCGAGCTTGGCTATGGCCAAGCGATCGCCGTGCCTCCGACGCTCGACAAGCATGATCTGGACACACAGCCGGCCTAACTGCTATGCTGCTCCATGCTTGAAGGAGATCACACCATGCAGCCGGACACGATCTTTTCAGAGGAGCAGTTTCAGCAGATCTACGCGGCGTTCAACCAGCGTGAACTCGAAATGCTGCTGGTGCTCATGCAGCCGGATGTTCAGTGGGCCAACGGCATGGAGGGCGGCTTCGTCTACGGGCGCGACGCGGTGCGCCAGTATTGGACCAACCAGTTCACGCGGATTCGCTCACAGGTTACGCCGCTGAAGGTCGAGCAGCTTGACGACGGTCGGCAGCTGCTGACGGTGCATCAGGTTGTGTACGATCTTCAAGGAAACCTGCTCAACGAGCAGACCGTGCAGCACATCTACACGATTGAGAACGGCCTCGTACGCCGCTTCGAGATCGGCGACTCTGCGGCGGTTTAAGCGCAGCTCTTCCCAGCCAGCCTCTCGCTCTTCCCCAGATGACACAGATCAAACAGCCTGCACAAATTCGATCGTGTTGCCGTCGGGATCGCGCACGGCTGCACGCGCTGTCTGGTCGCCGCTCTGATCCGCATCGACGCTGCCACCTGCCGCTCGCACACGTGCCAGCACCTGCTCAAGATCAGGAACCGTAAAGCGTAACTGATGGCGGTTTTGCTCTGCTTGCACGCCCGCGATCTCGTTGGGACAGAGCAGCAGCGCGATGCCGGCCAGCGACCCTTTGTAGAGCGTTGAGCCGTAGGCAGCGACTGGCACCAGGTTGGCGTCGAAGACGTGGTTGTAGAACGTGACCATCGCCGCAGTCTGTGTGGTGGCGAGCGTTATGTGGTCGAGCGTGAACGATTCTTTGGTCATACTGCTAGCTCCGTGCGCTGCGAGTCAAGATGCGCGCTCGAGTATAGCACGTGTGTGCGATCGAGATGCTAGCTGAAATAGTCGGGCGTGCCGGAATACGTTTCCAGGCTATACGTTCGCGCAAACCCTTCCCGTCGATCTTCGTGGAAGAAGTAGGTCAGCGCGGCCTGTGCGCCCCAGCGCTCGTCGAGAATCGTACCGGTGATCACGAATCCGGCTTTGAGCTTGGCAATCAGCACCGCGCGATTGTTGACCATATGATTGCTGGTGACACGCTCGTAGCCCAGCGCGTGCAGGTAGCGCAGAAAGATGCCCAGAAACGCGCTGTAGATGCCGTGTCGCTGGTAGCGCGGAATAACGGCGCTATACGACATAAAAAATGTGCTGGGATCAAGCATCGCGCCCATCGACCAGCCGACACACGCCTGATCCGCCGTGGTGAACAAGATATGCTCGCGGTGCGTCTGTGCGTAGACTGCGCTCAGCGCTTGCGCCCGTGGTGC
>JAFAYS010000492.1 GCA_019240175.1 Chloroflexota bacterium
TGCCGTAGGACATGCCCTCGGAGCGGATGTCGTCGTTGCCGATGTCTTTGACATACGCCAGCGGCCCGTGCTCGTTCTCGCCAGCCGGATAGTACACCCGTCGCTTGTCGTCGTTAGAGGCGAACAGGCTTTGCCAGGCGGCATCGATCTTGGCCGCGATCTCCGCCTCGCTTTTGCCGCGCTCCGCAAACAGGTTGCGGTACACGCCGCTCCCAAAGGCCGGACGTTCTGCTTGCTGCGTAGGACTCGCCATTGTATTTACTCCAGACGCACGACCACAGGCGCTAAGCAGCGCGGGCAAGGCAGCCGAGATCACGGTCAGTTTGAGAAACTGCCGTCGTGTATAGGTCATAGGTACTCCACAGCGAGTGTTATCGATTGAATTGGCTACACGTGCTGGGAACGTAACCGATGAAGCGTGTATGTGACTTGTTCGAGCTACTTGACTGCGCCTGCGGTTAGTCCTTCGACCAGCCGTCGCTGCAGTACCAGGAACAAGATAATAATCGGGATCGTGACAGCTACTGCGCCGGCGCAGACCAGATCATAGCGCGCCTGGTTATTCTGGTTGCCCGCGAAGAGCAGCAGGCCCAGCGGCACGGTGCGCAGCCGCAGAATGCTGGCAAAAAACAGCTCATCCCAGGCGGTCAAAAAGATAAAAATGCCGGTCGAGATCAGGCCGGGGCCGGTCAGCGGCAGCACAATCTTATAAAACGCCTGGAAGCGCGTCGCGCCGTCGACCATCGCCTGCTCTTCGAGATCGACCGGGATCGCCGCGAAGAAGCTGCGCATCACCCACAGCGAGACCGGAATATAGAAGCCGGTGTAGAGCAGGATGCCGCCCAGGTTGTTGCCGATCAGCGGAATGCCTAGGTTGTTGCGCACCCACAAAAAGCTGAGATACAGCGGAATAAAAAAGAGCGTGCCAGGGATCAATTGCGTCCCGGTGACTGCCAGGCTGAACAGATCCGAGCCGGGAAAGCGAAAGCGCGTCAGCGCGTAGCCGGTGAGCGCCGCAAAAAACGTGCCGAACACCGTCGCGATACCGCAGATAATAAAGCTGTTGCGGAAATACACGCCGAAGTTAGCCTGACTCCACATTTCTGGATAGTTGGTCCACTGCCAGGCGGCGGGCAAAAAGCTGGTCGAGCTGATAAACTCGCGGCCTGTTTTGAGCGAGCTGACGAACAAAAACACGATCGGCAGCAGCAGCAGCATAATCAGCGCGATCAACAGCAGATTTAACAACACATCGACCAGCCACGTGTTCGAGCGGCGACGCGTTGCGGATTGCGATCGAGGAATCGAGATCGGGAGAGCCATCGACTGTTTGCTCCTTCTACTGTGCCGTCAGCGCTTCACGGAAGATGCGGTACCAGGCCACCACAAAGACCATCGCGATCACCATCATCAAGACCGAGGCAGCCGCGCCATAGCTATACAGCTGATTGGTAAAGGTTTGCCGCGCGATCGTCGGGATCAGCAGGTCGGCGTAGGTGCCCAGATTCAGACCGCCAAACATGGCCACGGCGATGTTGTACGGTCCGAAGCCAAAGAAATTAAAGACCATACCGAACATCAGCTGGATTGCAATAATCGGCTTGAGCAGCGGCAGCGTGATGTAGCGAAAGCGCTGCCAGGGGTTCGCGCCGTCCATGCCCGCCGCCTCGTAAAGATCGCCTGGAATCACCTGTAGGCCGGCTAGCAGCATCAGCGACATCAGCGGCACGCCACGCCACACGGCGGCGATCACCAGCGCCCAGCGCGCGTTCGGCCCGACCAGCCAGGTGATCGGCGTGTCGATGATGCCCGTCCAGTCCAGCAGAATGCGATTAATCAGGCCGCCCTGCTGCAAGAACATAAAGCGAAAGATCAGCCCGGCCACAAAGGTCGGCACGATCCACGGCAGCAGGATCAGCGTGCGCGCCAGTCCACGGCCCCAGAATTTGCGGTTGAGCAGCAGCGCCAGCACCATGCCAAAGCCGAGGATCAACGCGTTCACCGCGAACGCAAAGATGAAGGTGTTGACCAGCGACTGCGTCAGGCCTTGCACCGTGGCGCTGCCGCCGCCGGTGATCAGACCACCAAGAATACTCTGATAGTGCCGCAGCCCGACGAACGGCGCGGCTAAATATTGGCGCAGATTTTCCTGGCGTAGATTCAGCAGCGACATGTAGAGCGCCTGCGCCGTCGGGATCAGGTGAATGATCACCATCAGCGTTACGGCGGGCGCGAGAAAGGCGTATGCGATCCGGTTCTGACTGACGCGCCTGCGCCATGATTTGCGGGTGAGGACCGG
>JAFAYS010000179.1 GCA_019240175.1 Chloroflexota bacterium
GCCAGCCGCCGAGCGTGTCGGCATTGCGGGCATTCGCGCCGTCGCCCTTCGGCAGCACGGTCACGTTGAAGCTGTCGGCAAAGTCGGTGTTCTGAGTTTCGGCGACGGCGTACGGCCAGTTGCGCATGAAGGCCGCGTTACCGGCCTGCCAGACGCCCAGCGAGGTCGGCTCGTCGTAGGTGGTCACGCCTTGAGGTGAGATCGTGCCGACCCAGCCCTTGGCGCGCTCAAACGCGGCGATTGCCTGCTCGTTGTTGATCGTGATCTGCGGGGCATCGGGCGAGCCCTCGACGATCTGACCGCCGCCGTTGGACACCTGCCACTCCAAAGCGTTGCAGGTCAGGCCCTCGTAGGAGTTGCCCTGCCACACGTAGCCGTAGAAGTCGGGCTTGCCGGCGGCGCGCTCGCCGTCCTGGATCGTCTTGGCCTGCTGCTCAAGCTCGGTCCAGGTCTCGGGCGGGCCGTCGAAGCCGTACTTCTCAAGCAGGTCTTCGCGATAGTAGAGCAGACCGGCATCGGTGTACCACGGCACGCCGACCAGCTTGCCGTTGACGGTGTTGTTCTCGACGATCGCCGGGAAGAACTTGTCAAGGTCGGTGATCGCCGGCTTGAGATCGGCGGCGTAATCGGCCAGGATACCAGGCCAGATCACGTCGATCTGCAGCACGTCGGGGCCGGCACCAGCGTTGAGCTGCTGGAGATAGGTCGACAGGCGATCGGTCGCGCTCTGATCACCACGGATAATCTCGACATCCGCGCCGGTGATCTCCTCGAACTTGGCTGCTGCGGCCTCGTCGTAGGCCGTGCCCGGGCCGTCCGCACCGGCTACCCACTGAATCGTCTGACCCTGCAGGTCGGTGCGCAGACCGGCGACGTCCGGCACGACGATCTCGCCTGAGGCCGCACCCGAGGGCGAGGCCGAGGCTTCCGCGCCTGCTGAAGCCGACGGAGAGGCTTCTCCCGACGCCGACGCTTCTGGCGAAGCTGATGCTGCCGCTGATTCTGATGGTGAGGCTGCTGCTGAAGCCGAGGCTGCCGGTGAAGCTGCCGCTGATGCCGACGCCGCCGGTGAGGCCGCACCTGAAGCCGTTGGCTCAGTGGTGCCGCCGCCACAAGCAGCCAGGATCGGAACGAGGAGCGCCACTAAGAGCAACCACGCAAAACTCCGTCGATGGACCATATATGCTCCTTTGCCGTCGTTGACTCCCACGCCATCGCGGGACAACCTGACGGCACTGACCACTATGTCAGCCAGCACAGCGGGTTTATGCTGGAACGCTACGGGTAGCTTTCGGTATAGCAGCAACATGCATACCAGCATGATACAAATTCGCTGTGCAGCGGTGTGTCGAGCCTATCGGTGTGGTCGGCAATGACCGGCGAGTATCGACGGCGCTGTCGATCGACGTATCTTGGTCCCTTACAATCTATGATGCAGAATACTTTGTCTATACTAACGCAGCCTGTCAAACGCGCCGGAATTGCTGGAATAGCTGTGCGCTCAAGGCTGGATCGCACCTTATTTTTTCACGCGCTCGCGATCGGCGATCTCGTCTTTTGGGATGTAGCCGGAGCCAACCAGCAGCATGCGTGTGTTTTCGGCACCCCACAGCGCGATGACACCCGGCACTATTGCGAAGAGCGGCGGCACCAGCACTAGCACGACGGCGAGGATGACCAGTAAGATCAGCGAGATCAGCACGCCGGGCGCGTTAGACAGCACCATAATCACGGCGTTGCGCAGCGTCGTACGCACCTGCTGCTCTTCTTGACGTAGCGCCAGCGGAAACGCAAACAGTGCCATGCCCGACCAGATGATCAAAAAAGTGCCGAATAAGATCGAAAGAAACTGTAAGACCGACGAGTCCGACGCGCCATAGAAGCGGATGTTGATCTGGATCAGAACAAAGCCCAGGATCATAATCAGCGCCAGCAGCGAGCTCCAGCGCAAGTCGGCGCGAACGTGGCGGTAGAAGTTGCGCCAGTCGGCGCTACGCTCTTCGGTCATCGGCTGCACCACGCGATGCAGGCCGGCGGTAGCAACGCCGATCGGGAGGATCAAGATCGCGGCGGCATACCAGAACACGCTGACGAGCAGCAGCGTAAAGAGGTTGTCGTACCCATGGCGGAGCGTGCGCACCAGCGTGCGGAACGCAATCACGACGGACGGCGCGCGACGAGCTGGCGTCAGATTTTGCGAGTCATTCGTCACCGCGAGGCCTTTCGCTGGGTACAGTCAGGATAGCACGTACGGAAAAGATCGCATTACCGATGCATGTCCTGGGATGGGCTCGTTAGTCGCGCTGCAATCCTGGCGAGTTCGTAACGCTTCTCTCCATACTACCACAATCTCGCAATCTGTTTGCAAGGAGCAAGAACAAAGCGCCGAGAACCTAGAACCCAGAACCTAGAACCTAGGGAGAACAAAGAACAGGTAAACAAAGAACAAAGGGAACAAAGGAGAACCCAGAACTAAGAACCGGAGAACAGCGGAACAAAGAAGTACCAAAAGCCCCTCGCCTGCCGCACAGGAGTGGGAAAGGGACCCACGACGGCGGGCAAGGGGTTTGGGGTGAGGGCCTGATTTCGTGAATCACTGCCCGGCCAGGCCGCTGTAGCTCGTGCCCTCGATGTAGTACTTGCTGAAAATAAAGAACAGAATCAGCATCGGGATCGCGTTGAACATCGCGCCGACCAGAATCGCCGTCAGGTCGTTGGTGTATTGGTAGCGGAAAAAGCTCATGCCGACGGTCAGCGTCATCAGCTGCGGACGCTGCAAGAACAGCAGCGGCCCGACAAAGTCATTCCACGAGCCCTGGAACTGCAAGATCGCAAAGGTCAGCAGGGCCGGTCGCGACAGCGGCAGCGCAATATTCCAGTAGGTGCCGAAGCGTCCCAGCCCGTCGATATAGGCCGCCTCCTCAAGCTCTTTTGGTATCGAGCGGAAGAATTGCGTCAGCATCAAAATGCCCACCGGCACGATCAGCTTGGGCACGATCAGCGGCCAGTAGGTGTTGATCCAGCCCAGCCGCGAGTAGAAAACATAGCCCGGAATCAGCGTCACCGCCGCCGGGATCGCCATGCTGGCAATGATCGCTGTGAAGATCAGATCGCGGCCTGGAAAGCGGATGCGCGCAAACGCATAGGCGGCCAGCGAGCAGAAAAAGATCTGGGCGAGCACGTTGACCAAGGCCAGCCAGCCGCTGTTGAACAACCAGAGCGGCAGCAATCGGCCCTGCACCGATGGAATCGTAAAGTTCCACACACGTATCCAGTTGTCGAAGCGCCACTGCTCGGGCAGAATCTGCGGCGGAAACGCGTTGATCTCGGCTGACGTTTTGAACGTGCCCAAAAACGACAGAATAAACGGCGTGAAGGCAAAGAGCGACAGCAGAACCAGCAGCACGTAGCGGATTGTGGTGCCGACGTAGGCTGAGGCAGGACGCTCTGTGCCGGCCCTGTTCGCTGCAACTGGTTGCTGTTTTGCCGAAACAGCCATAGCGTTTCTCCTCAGTCGTACTGGTTCGAGCGCTCGACATAGCGGCGCTGAATAATCGTGATCGCGACAATAATCGCCGCCAGAATAAATGCCATCGCCGCGCCGAACGCCGCCTCGGGCTGCGTCGCTTTACCCAGCGTTTTTTGATAGATCAGCAGCGTCGGCGTGAGCGTGGTTTTAAGCGGCCCGCCCTCAGTCAGCACGTAGGCTTGATCGAAAACCTGGAATGTGCCGATCGTGCCCAGAATCAGCACCAGCGCGATTACCGGGCGCAGCAGCGGCAGCGTGATATACCAGAAGGCCCGCCGCCCGGTCGCACCGTCGATCGACGCGGCCTCGTAAAGATGGCCGGGAATATCTTGCAGCGCCGCCAGAAACATGATCATGAAGGTCGGGATCGTCGTGAAAATATTCATGACCATAATCGCGGTCCAGGCCACGCTCGGGCCACGCAGGAAGTTGGGTGCGCTCGCGACGCCAAAGGCTTGCAGCATTGGATCGAAGATGCGATCGGCCTCGCGCAGCCAGGCGACGTTGGTGCCCAGTGCGTAGTTGATAAAGCCGCGCTGCTGGTAGAGCCAGAAAAAGATCAGCGAGATCACCACCGACGAGGCCACGCTCGGCGAGTAAAGCATCGTGCGGAAGAAGCGAATACCTTTGATCCTGGCATTCAGAAGCACCGCCAGCAGAATCGCGCCGATCGTCTGGAAGGTCGTGACGATCACGAAGTACCAGAACGCGTTGCCCAGCGAGGTGCGAAAATCCGGCTCGCTGAACGCGCGAATATAGTTGCTCAGGCCGACGAACTGCGGCGGTTTCTGCGCAAATGAGGCCGTCAGATCGGTGAAGCTGATATAGAAAACGTAGAGCAGCAGCCCATAGGTGAAGATCCCGCCGATGATCAGGTAGGGCGCAATGAACAGATAGCCGGTCAGCGCCTCACGTCGGGCCAGCGGGCTAGCTTTGGGTTTGGGCGGAGCCGTGGCTTTGGTCGAGACCGCCATGTGACGCCTCCTTCTGGCAGTTGAGCAGTGGGCGACGCGCTCCGATTGGTGCAGCGCCGCCCACGATCTCCTTGAGTAGGCTCTCAGGAGCTAGTGCGAATATCTCGCGCAGGTTTTTGCTGCTAGCGCTGCAAGATCTGATCAACTTCCTGCGCGGCCTGATCCAGCGCGCCCTTAACATCCGAGCCGCCAACCAGGATCTGCTCGATGCCGCTCTGGTTGATCGCGCGCACCACGTCGGCCTTCTTCGCCGGGCCGCCAAACAGCGTATCGGAGACGCGACCGTTCTGGCCGGCCTGCACCAGCACCTTGGCGACCTCGTTCTCCTGGAAGTACGAATCGTTGGCCAGGCTCTGCAAGCTCGGCTGGGCCAGGCCTGTCGGGATCAGCGCCTGCTGATTCTGCTCGCTGGTCAGGAACAGCACTGCTGCGGCTGCCGCCTTGGGATACTGGCTCTGCGCGTTGGCCGCGAAGCCGTTGGTGAAGAGCAGCGAGGTTTGCTGGCCGCCCTCAGGAATCGGCAGCGGCACGGCGGTGTACTTCACATCCTGGCCGCCCTGCTGCGGATCGGCCATGAACGGCACGATCCAGCCGCCCTCCACAACCATCGCCGCCGACTGCTTGGCGAAGGCCTCGCCGCACCAGCCCGCGCTCAGATCCTGGAAGGTCGCGGCAAAGCCGGCCGCTTGAATATCCTTCCAGAACTGGATCGCCTGCACGCCCTGCTCGTTGTTGAAGACGGCCGTGTTGTTCTCGATCACCGCGTTGTTGTTCTGGAGCATCGACGCGCCGTAGCGCTCAATGTCGGGTGTCAGGCATAGGCCATAGACCTTGTTTGCGCCCTCGCCCTGGGTCATCTTCTCGGCGGCGGCGCGCAGATCGTCCCACGATTGGATCGTGGCGGGATCGACACCAGCCTGCTGCGCGAGATCGGTGTTGACAAAGAGCACCAGCGGATTAAAGTCTTTGGGCAGACCGTAGGTCTTGTTGTCCTGCTGGTAGAGCTGGATCAACTGCTCGTAATAGTCCGAGGCCTGGCGACCAACCTGGCCCATCGCGTCGTCGAGCGGCAGCAGCAGGCCCTGCGGCGCGAGCTGGCCCATCAGCTGGCCGTTGAGCAAGAACACGTCGGGCGCGTTGCCGCCGGAGAAGCCTGCCGTGATCGTGGTCTCGTACTCGGCGGGCACCGGCTCGAAGTTCAGCTTGGCGTTCGGGAACGTTTCGTTGAAGCGCTGGGCGGCGTCGGTGTAGAGCTGCTGCTCGGTGGTGTTGCCCGCCGCCAGGAAGCGCAGCGTCGCGCCGTCTTCGACCTCAAGCTTGCTAAAGTCGAGCGTGGCCGCCCCGCCTGCCGTGCCGCTGGTCGCTGCCTCTGCGGTGCCGGCTGGTGATGCTTCTGCTGCGGTCGTGGCGGTCGTGGCTGGCGATGCTTCGCTCGAAGCTGCTGCTGATGCGGATGCCGAAGCTGCGGGCGATGCGTCGGGTGAGGCGGATGCCGATGCGGCAGGCGATGCCGAGGCTGCGGGTGAGCTTTCGCCGGTGGTTGTGGTGGTCGTGGTGGTCGTGCCGCTGCCACCGCCGCACGCGGCGAGCACTGGCAGGACGAGCGCCAGCAGCAGCGTGACGAGATAGATGCGTTTGTGGGACATCTTCCTTGACTCCTTGCGATATGAACGTACGGTGTTTGTAACCTCCGATTATGAGCGGATGGTTGCGTACCTCCTGGTTTTGTCCACGGGATCATGAGGCGATGCATGCCCCCGCGCGATGCTAAGCTTATCCAACGCCCTGTGTGGTGTCTTGAGCGCCCTCGTTGTCGTCGTGGTCGCGGCGAATGATCGGCACCGGCACCGGCGCGTTGATGCCGGTATCTGGCCGCACTGGCACAACCCCGACGTCGATGCCGTCACGCTGGCCGGTAGCAACTCCTGCCGAGCCTTGATCGTCAATCTCTGCCGGAACATCCACGCCGCCCGGCACCTGCTGTGGCGCGTAGATGCGCTCCTGCTCGTCCATCTGTTTGAACAGCCGGTCACCGCCGGGTGCGTCGTTCTGCTCTGCTCGGTCGCTCATGGTCTGCTCCTATCGGTTGCATCACGGTCAAGATCGCCTTCGAGCGCTTTAGCTCCTGGGATCGGCGTGTCGATTCCGGTTGCGAGCGTGCCTGGAACCACGGTCTCGGTCACGCCCAGCTCGCGCTCCTGATCTTGAGGGAGTTCGCCCGGCACCTGCTGGGGTGCATAGATGCGCTCCTGTTCGTCCATTTGCTTGAACAGCGGTCGGTCGCTTCGATCGCCCGTGTCTGATCCTCGATCGCTCATGTTGCGCTCCTTTCACACCCGTTTCGGCGCTAGTTTGCGTCGGTTAAAACCCGCTCCGAGCGACGATCAAAATACTCGATCTGCGCCTGCTGGTTGTGGATCTGAAGTGTCGCGCGCTGACCGACGCCGATCTGAAACACAATGGCATGACCGTCAACGTGTGGCGGGGTAACGTTGCCCGGAGTAAATCCTGTTGTTGCCAGTGCTGCAACTGCTGTACCACGGCCCCGGAAGGCGATCGTGATCATCTGCGGCCCGCTCAGGTGCTCGATCGTGCAGCCGTGGTGATCGACGGTGATGTTGAGCAGATGCGCGCCAACCCGCAGCTTGCCGACGCTGACCTCGGGCCAATCGGCCGGCAGAGTGGGCGTGATCGCCAGGTGGTGCTCGTGGGCGCGTGGATCAAGCCCCAGCACGCCTTCCAGCCAGCCCTGCGCGTACAATCCGGCTGACCACAGCTGCACAAAGCACAGGCCTTCCGGGATCAGCTCTTTGAATGCGCCCAGCATGCCGTGGCGCGCCGTGAGCGAAATGTTGTTCAGGAAGCGGATCGCGTGCTCGGTGCGACCATGCCGTAGCTCGGCTAGCGCCATCAGGCCGGTCGGCAGCGTCCACACGCGGTCTTCGCGATCGCGGGTATGCACGAGGCCCCACTGGTTGGTGAAGTCGCGCTCTAGCACATCCAGCACCTGCTCGGCGCGCTCGGGTTGCGCGATGCCCAGCTGGATCGGCACAACCTGCGTCCAATGGCCGTCGAGCTGAGGTTGGTAGCCGGAGTGCAGCGAGTCGGCGTACAAGCCCTCGCCGGGCATCCACCAATCGTGCTCGAAGCGCCGCAGCCAATCGTCGGCCAGCAGCGCGTACTGCTCGGCCTCCGGTCGTTCCAGCACGCGTGCCATCTCGGCCAGTGCCCGCCACGCGCCGTACAAATAGCAGGCCGAGTCCAGCTTGAGCGAGCCCATGCCGGTCCGCTCGACCATCGCGTCGCCGCTGGGATAGCCGTCGCGATCGCCGTCCCAGATGCCGGGCAGATACTCCATCACGCCTTCGCGGCAGATCGGATACATCATCCGTAGAAAGGGCAGATCGCCGCTCCAGCGGACATAATCCCAGACTGCCAGCGCGAACTGCGGCGTTTCCTGCGTATTGCCGGGATTGAAGACGCGCCCGTTGGTGGTGATCTCGTGCGGCACGCGTCCACAAGCGCGCCGCGCGTGCTCGCCGAGCAAGGCCAGTGTCGAGCGCATAATCTCGGAGAAGCCAGCCGCCGTCGCGCCGGGCGTGGTGTAGGTGTTGTCGCAGCCGAAAAGCTGGGGATATTCGGGAATGCCGGCCAGCAAGAAGCCCGGCAGATACGGCCCGTAGTCGGCCTCAAGCATCAGCAGGTTAGCCTTGGCCAAGATCCAAGCGTGGTTGATCTGCTCGTCCGGCGTGCGCAGTGTGACGCCCTCCATCGCCACCGCGCGATAATGCTCGCGCTTCTGGGCCAGCAGCTCAGGGCCGCGCCCGGTCAAGCGGCTGAAGAGCTGAAGCGCGCCGTTGTGGCCGTGCTCGTGATCGCAGACCACCAAAAACTCAAGCTCGATGCGCTCGTGCGGTTGGATCGTCAGGCTGTAGCGCAGCTCCGCCGTGTGCTTGTTGTTGGGTCTATCGAAGACAATATTTGCCGGCATCGTCGGACTGCCGAAAACGACGCCCCAGCGCCCCTGCCACAGCCGATCAAAAGCGACCGCCAGACCGCGCTCCTGGTGCATCTCGACGCCGCCGGTTTCCCAGCCGCCAAACCAGGTCGGCAGAATGTTAACCTGTGCCACAAAGCCGAGATTACCGCTCCACGCCTGGTCGCTGTTGTTGGCGATCTCGACCAGCGAGAAGAGCGCGGCATCGTCGTCGGCCACAAAGTCGGTACGGCGCATGCGCAGCGGGCCGTGAGCAAAATGCATGGTCGCATCGCTGAGATGGCCTTCGAAATCCAGGCAGTGCAGCAGATCGTCGTGGCCGCTCCCGTCTTCGATCGATAGATAGCAGCCGTCGAGAAACTTGACCGGATGCGCCCACACGCCGCCCATCTCGCCGACGAGGTGCTCAGCGCCGACCGGCTCAAGCGCGCCGCTGGTAGTGCCGATCGCGTAGAGCTTGCGGCCTGATAAAAAATAAGGCGCGGGCTGATCATCGGATGCTTCCAGCTCGATCGGCCCGAACCTTAGCGATTGACGTGTTGTCCGAGTCATAGCTCTCTACTCGGCTGATCGGCAAGAAAAGCTGCTCGCGCTCATCCACCGATACAAAACCTGTGATTTCTTTCAATGTAGCGCCCACGCTCTCGCTGCTGCGCTTCCCGACGAGATAAAAAATCGACTGAGCCGGCGGCATAGACCACCAGCGCAGTCGTCATTCTATGCGTGCCACGTCCGAGCGCCGGATGCGGCACAGCCAAAGCTGCACGTAAGATAGCTGTCGGGGGGTGAGCATGACCGCTGATCCCTTCGGTCGGCCTGGCGCTACTCGTGATTGAACTCTTCGGACGAGCGCGGCGTGGTGGGCACCGGCACATGCCGCCCGACCTCGGCGTTGCCCGATCCGACCGTGCCTACATGCTCGTCGCCGCGATATTCCTGGCCGCCACGATTATGCGCGGGCATGGGATCGGTATATTCGTGCTCGATCTGCTCGGCGACAAACGCCTGATGCTCGGGATCTTGGATCGCCTCTTCGTACTGCTGCTCGATTGTCGTCTGCACGTCGCGGATCGCCTCAGCGGCGCTTTCGCGCTCTGCTTGCAGCTTGCGCTGAGCTTCCTCGAAGCGCGCGCGATTGGCCGCGACCTCGTCTTCGGGATTGGGATTATGCTCGTAGCCGTGATCGCGATCGCCCACGCCATCCGGTAAATTGCCTTCGATGCTGCGTCGTTCACTGCTCATTATCGATCTCCTTGCTGAGCCAGGCTCGATGCTTATGCTCTGGCCATCTAGCCGTATTCTCTGCAAGGGCCGTACCGCTAATTGCTACAGCACATCCTCATCCGAGGTGAGCTGGTAGCCGGGAACGGTATGCACGCCGATCACCTGCGGCTTGCCACGTGGGCTCAGCGCCAGCACCACAAAGATCTCGCCGACCATGCCGTGCAGCGTGTCGTGATCCAGCTCTAGATATTCTTCTTCGCCCATCCGCTCCTGGCCCCACCTGCGCCAGTAGGGATCGAAGACCGGCACGCCGTCCTCGCTGCGCAGCCTGCCGATGCGCGGCATCAGCCGGGCTTCGAAGCGCTGCGTCTCCTCGTCGAAGCTAAACAGCGCCTCGACGCTGTCGGGCTTGATCAGGCAGACCGAGCGCAGCGGCTGGCGGCCCAGGATCTCGGTCGGTGCCGGATCGATATGTTTGGGAAAGAACGCCTGGCGGCGCGCGTCGGTGAGCTCGCGGATAAACGGCAGCGGTCCCTGACCCCAGCTTGCCACCACTTGCTCGACAAACGGCGGCTCCGGCTGCGGCTCGCCCAGATCCAGCTGCACAACATCGCCGAGCCGCACGATCGCGCCGTCGTCGTAGCGCACATCGTCAACCGTCAGCTGGCCGCTGGCCTTGATCGGACGAACCCAGCGCAGGCCAGTGATCGGATCTGGCTCGGTCGTCATGCCGGCGATCGACAGGCCATTTCTGGTACGAGCCATGCCTAAAACTAAAACATCAGTCAGCACAGGTAGCTCCCAAAGACTGAGACGAACGCTACGACACCCGCGGCGTTTAGCTCGGATCGCGCTTTACAGCGTACAACAGGCCATCGCCAAAAGGTAGAATCACCGCCAGCAGCTGCGGGTGCGACATCGCGTAGGTGTTAAAGTCGCGGATCGCATCCAGCGTTTCGTTATGCTCGTCCGCCAGCGCGATCTTGCCGCCGCTCAGCACGTTGTCGGCGATCACCACGCCGCCGGTTCGCAGCAGCGGCAGCGCCAGGTCAAGATACTGGCGATACTCGGTTTTGATCGCGTCAAGAAAGATCAGGTCGAACGAGCCCGTGACCGTGGGCAGCTGTTCCAGCGCCGGGCCGAGCAGCAAGGTTACACGATCGGCCACGCCGGCTTGCTCAAAATGCTGCATCGCGGTCGCCTGCCGCGCCGGGTCGACATCGATCGAGACCAGCTCGCCGCCAGCCGCCAGCCCACGCGCCAGGTGCAGGCCCGAGTAGCCGGTGGCGGTGCCGACTTCCAGGATGCGCCGCGCGCCAATCGCGATCGCGGTCTGCTCAAGAAAGCGCCCGATCTCGGGATCGACGATCGGTACGTCGTGTTGCGCAGCATCAGCTTCGAGGTCGCTGGCAACTGCGTCGCGGGGTGACAGCAAACCGTCGAGATAGGCCGCTTGCTCGGAACGAAGAATAGCATCGGCTGCGATTTTCATGCCAACAACTCCTTTGTGCGCGCTTATCGTAGGAGACCACGCGATGCGTGTCAAGTGTGGGTCGCAAAATCTCGCAGGCCGCGATTGCCGATTGTCTAGAGGTCACCTATACTTTGTTCGCTAACGATACACGGAGGTTGTGGCTGTGACGAACGGACAAATCGCGCCGGTGTTGGAGCTGCGGGTTGCGCTCACTACGAGCCAGTACGAGCGCCTGGTGCAATTCTACTGCGATGGGCTGGGACTTGAGCCGGAGCAGCTGTGGACCAACGACGAAGATCGCGCGGTGATTCTGGGCATGGGCCGGGCCACGCTTGAGATCTTCGACGAAGGCCACGCGCAGATCATCGACGAGATCGAGGCTGGCCAGCGTGTGAGCGGCGCGATTCGCTTTGCTCTACAGGTGCCGGATCTCGATGCGGCGCTTGAGCGCGTGCTGGCTAAAGGTGCAACGCTGGTCCACCCGCCGATCGTGACGCCGTGGGGCCATCGCAACGTGCGCCTGCAAGACCCGGACGGCATGCAGATCACGCTGTTTCAGGTGCTTGAGTAGGGGTGAGCAGGAGGCCCTCACCACCGTCTCGTTACACTCGACTCCCCCTCTCGCGATAGGCGAGGGGTTTGTTCTCTGTTCTTTGTTCTTTGTTCTTGAACTGGCCCTCACCCCTGCCTCACGTTGTTCGGCATCCCCTCTCCCGCTGCGGCAGGCGAGGGGATTTTCGGTACTCCTTTGTTCTCTGTTCTTTGTTCTTTGTTCTCCTTTTGTCCTTCCCGGCCTCTCATGCTACACTTCGCGCATTACGTTGGATGACGCGGCTTGTGCCGATAGATAGGTGATTCCATGCCCACAGAATCGATCGTTGTGCTCGACTTCGGCTCTCAGTACAGCCAGCTGATTGTGCGGCGGCTGCGCGAGGCCGGAGTGTATAGCGAGCTGCTGCCGTTTTACGCCGAGACTGCGGCTGTTCAGGCGCTCAATCCGCGTGGCGTGATCTTGTCGGGTGGTCCGGCCAGCGTGTACGCCGAGGGCGCGCCGCAGATGCCCGCCTGGGTGATCGAGAGCGGGCTGCCGGTGCTGGGTATTTGCTACGGCATGCAGCTGATCGCGCATACGCTCGACGGCAGCGTCGAGGCCTCGACCAAGCGCGAGTTCGGCCCCGCCGAGATCACGATCGATCACCCGGAGTCGCCGCTTTTTGCCGCGCTGGATCTTCAGCAGCGCGTGTGGATGAGCCACGGCGACAAGCTGACCAAAATGCCCTCAAGCTTCCATCCGATCGCGCACTCGGCCAACTCGCCGTACGCCGCGATGGGCGACGAAGAACGCCGCTGGTATGGCCTTCAATTTCACCCCGAGGTTGTTCACACGCCGCATGGTCGCGAGCTGATCCGCAACTTCGCCTATCGCGTGTGTGGCTGCGAGGGTGGCTGGACCGCCGAGGCGATCGCGGAGCAGGCGATCACGCGGATTCATGAGCAGGTTGGCGGTGGACGCGTGATCTGCGGTCTCAGCGGCGGCGTCGACTCAGCGGTGGCGGCGGCGCTGATCGGCAGGGCGGTTGGCGAGCAGCTCACCTGCATTTTTGTCGATACCGGTCTGCTGCGTCTGGGCGAGGCCGAGCAGGTGATCGAGACCTTCCGCAACAACCTGCACATTCCGCTGATCGCGGTCAACGCCGCCGAGGAGTTTCTCAGCGCGCTTGAGGGCGTGTCCGATCCCGAGGCCAAGCGCAAGATCATCGGCGAGAAGTTCATTCGCATCTTCGAGCGCGAGGCCGAGTCGCTGGGCGATGTGCAGTTTTTAGCGCAGGGCACGCTCTACCCCGACGTGATCGAGAGCACGGCGGCGGATCGTAATGTCGCGGCCAAGATCAAAACGCATCATAACGTCGGCGGCCTGCCCGAAAAGATGAACCTCAAGCTGGTCGAGCCGCTGCGCTACCTGTTCAAGGATGAGGTGCGCGCCGTCGGCCTTGAGCTAGGCTTGCCCGAATCCTGGATCTGGCGGCATCCGTTCCCCGGCCCTGGCCTGGCCGTGCGCATCCTCGGCCCGATCACGCATGAGCGCGCCGAGACGCTACGCCGCGCCGACGCGATCTTCCTGGAAGAGCTGCGCAACTTTGGCCTGGAGCGCGAGGTGCAGCAGGCGTTTGCGGTGCTGCTGCCGGTGCAAAGCGTGGGCGTCATGGGCGATTATCGCACCTACGCCGACGTGATCGCGCTGCGGGCCGTGACGACCGAAGACTTTATGACTGCTGATTGGGCGCGACTGCCCGCCGATCTGCTTCAGCGCGCCGCGAACCGCATCGTCAACGAGGTGCGCGAGGTCAACCGCGTGGTCTACGACATTACCTCCAAGCCGCCCGCGACGATCGAGTGGGAATAAGCGTTTATCACAGTAGGATAGCCCTATAATTGCTTTTTGAATGGAGCAATCGATGGACGTTTCGACGCGCTATGGCCGCTGGCTGGCGATGATGTTCTTGTTGATGGGCTTGTACATGCTGGTTCAATTCGTGTGGGATGGCTATTACGCGGGACTGCTGTTCGCCAGCTGGTTAGTGATCTCCATGTCGCATAAACTGTACAAAGCTGGCGTCGGTAGCTGGCGACAGGTAACTATCGACTTTGGTGGCGGGATCGTTACCTTGTCGATTTTTGCGCTGATCGTGTGGGGCTATTTTTCGATCAGTATGTGATTTTGGCGTTTACTGGAAAAGCCGCCGGTGCGTAAGCATGCGGCGGCTTTCTTTTGTCGAAGTGGGAATTGTGATCGGCTAGAGTGGTCGCTGGAAGAAAAGCGCGATCTCGCCGCGCGGGTAGAAGGCTTCGCTGTAGCCCGCGAAGCGCATGCCCCAGCGCAGATAAAAATTGGCCCCTGGATGATTGCGCGCGGCGCAGTGCGCGGCCAGCGTTTCGATCCCAACCGCCCGGCTCCACTGTCCCGCCGCTCGCAGCAGCGCGCCGCCGATGCCTTTGCGCCGCATCTGTGGCTCGACCACCAGCCGCGCGACCGTGGCCGCGCCTGCCGTCTCGCTGATTGTCAGCGCCACGTAGCCCAGCAGTTCGTCCTGCTCCTCGACGATCAAAACCTCAGCGGCGCGATGCCACAGCTGCTCGATCGGCTCGGCGCTGGCCGGCTGCATCACGATTGGACGCGGCAGCCGCGTGCAATGCAGCATGCCGCC
The DNA here is from genome assembly GCA_019240175.1 of Chloroflexota bacterium. Classification (GTDB taxonomy): domain Bacteria; phylum Chloroflexota; class Chloroflexia; order Chloroflexales; family Kallotenuaceae; genus LB3-1. The sequence goes on from JAFAYS010000179.1 coordinate 14,405, forward strand.
CAGCTCGCTCGGTGTTTGCGGCGCGATCGGATCGTAGCCCAGGCGCAGCTGCCAGACATGCGTGCTCTGGACGCTGGCCGAGAGCGCCGCGCAGTAAGGCAGATCGCCTGGCTCAGCTTGACGAACGTCCATCGGCGGGCTCGCTGCGCTGGCGTTTGACTTTGGTCTCGGTCAGATCGCCGTGGCCTGGCGGTGCGGCTACTGGTGACGGCGGCGAGTCGAGCATCTGGTGCTCTTCGGCCTGCACCTGCGCGATACCGTCTGGCGAATCTACTAGCTTAGAGTAAAGATAGATCAGGATAATGCGAATAGTCGCGGCCACCGGCACCGCGATCAGCAGACCCAGCGCGCCGCCCATTGCGCCGCCGGCCAGGATCGAAAAGATCACAATGATTGGATGCAGCTCGACGATGTGGCCGACCAGGTTCGGGATAATCAGATGGTCTTCGGCCTGGCGCAGGATTAGGTAGATCACGCCGATGACAGCCGCCAGCACCCAGCCGGGCCAGCCGAAGGTATTGGTTGCCTGAAACAGCGCCACGGTCATCGCCGAGCCTGCCGCAGTATACGGCCCGACGAACGGGATGATCTCTAAAAAGCCGGTCGCGATCGCCAGGATCAGCGCGTACTGCACGCCAAGAATCGTGAGCGGAATATACGTCACAAAGGCCATGATCACGATCAGCAGCAGCTGGCTGCGAATGTACGCGCCCAGCACGCGATCGATCGAGCGGCCCAGCTCGCGGATCTCGCCGCGCTGCGGAGCCGGAATCAGGCCATACACGCGATCGGTGAGTTGCTCGGCTTGCAGCAGCAGGTAGAAGGTCACCACCAGATAGACCAGCAGCAGCACCAGCCGCTCCAGCACGCCAAACACCAGCTCCGGCACGCTTGAAGGCAGCTCGCGACCAATCTCGGCGAAAAAGTTCTCGATCTCCTGCTCGTCCGGCCTGAGGTCAAGCGTTGTGCCGCCGATGTTGATTACGCCGTTGACCGCGACCCACTCCTCGGCGCGCGTGGCAAAGCTAGGCAGCGCCCTGACGAGATCCGTGTACTGGTTGGCTAGCCGCGGCACCAGCCAGTTGGCGGCCATGTAGAGCACCAGTCCGGCGACGATATAGATCAGAACGACCCACCAGATGCGTGCCACCCGCGTGCGGCTGGTCAAGCCCGTGACCAGCGGGTTGAGCAGATAGGCGGTGATCACGGCCCAGATAAACGGACTCAGCAGCCCGCCGACTTCGCCCAGCAGCAGAATCGTCAGCGCAATAATAATGCTGACCGTTGCGATCTTGGCCCACAGCGGAAAAACAATCGGCTTTGACTGTACAGGTTGCATCACGTTCGTGACCGCCGCACTGGAATATCGGCTTTCAAATGGTCGCTTTCTTCGCCGCGCATCAGGCTAACATCGATCGCGTCGGGATCGGCAATGTCAACATATTTGGAGATGACCTCAATAATCTCCCGGCGCATCGCCTCCAGCATCTCGGGCGTCATCTTCACGCGATCATGCACCAGCACCGTCAGCAGTCGCTCTTTGGCGATCGACGAGCTGGTCTCACGTTTGCGGCCAAATAAATTATCCAAAAAGCTCATAGACAGATCCTTGTGGCAGAATCAAAAGGCGTTAAGCAGCATACGCGACTCTGCGTCCGCACTAGGTAGTAAGTATATCTTAGCGGGCCGTCCGGCGTGGCCGCAGGCCGATCGCGCCAAAAATGCGGTCCAGCAAGCTTTGATCTTCGCTCAGCACAATCATCGGCACGTCTTCGCCCAGCAGCCGCCGCGCAATGTCTACGTAGCCTTTGCCCGCCAGCGAGCCTTTTTGCATCACCGCGACTTCGCCCCGGTTGGTCGACGTGACGATCGCCTCGTCG
>JAFAYS010000660.1 GCA_019240175.1 Chloroflexota bacterium
AAGTTCCTGAGCCTGGGCGTGACGATCGTGGTCCCGACGCTCGCCTACGCGCTGGTGCTGCTGATCGTGCTGAGCTGGCTCTTCGCCGGCCTGACGTTCTTCATCGATCGCTACCGCGTGCCGGTGCTGGTGCTGCTGCTGATTGTGGGCATTACGACCACCCAATCGCGGGCCTCGGATTACTACTACGAGCTGGTGCCCCAGGTGCCGGGCACAGCCGCCGCGCCCGCGACGGTGCTCAACGCCCCGGATCAGTCGTCGGTGATCGTGGTGGCGGCCAATGGCGGCGGCATTCAGTCGGCAGCCTGGACTGCGCGCGTGCTCACCGGGCTGGAGCTACAAGCGCGTAAAGAGTTTGGCCCTGACTATCGGGGCTTCGGCAAGTCGATCCGCCTGGTCAGCTCGGTCTCGGGCGGCAGTGTCGGCGCGATGTATGTACTGAACGGCTACTCGCCGGACGGGCTACCAGCGGACGACGAGCTGGCGCGGATTGTGGCGCAGGCCGAAACTTCCAGCCTGGACGATGTGGCCTGGGGCATTGCCTATCCAGATACCGTGCGCACCGTGCTGCCCTTCCGGATTGTGTCGCGCATCCTCCCGATCGACCGCGGGCGGGCGCTTGAGGCGGCCTGGAATCGTGACCGAACGCTGGGCGTGCCGCTTTCAAGCTGGCGCGAAGATGTGCGCGCAGGCTGGCGTCCGGCGGCGGTCTTCAATGCGACGATCGCCGATACCGGCGAGCGGCTGTTGTTCTCGACCTCCGGCCTGAATCATCTGCCGTTTCGCGGACAGCTCTTTGAGCAAGCGTATCCCGGCAAAGATGTTTCCGTGGTCACCGCCGCCCGGCTTTCCGCCACATTTCCGTACGTGACACCGGCGGCGCGCGCACAGACCAGCGACGATCTGCCGCAGTTCCATGTCGTCGACGGCGGTTACTACGATAACTACGGCATGGCCACGCTGACCGAGTGGCTGGATCAGGCGCTCAACGGCTCGCAGGGCGCGATCAAAAAGGTGCTGGTGCTCCAGATTCGCGGCGCGCCGGGCGGCACCGATCCGATCTATCGCTTTGAGGGCGACGAGCAGTGCCCACAGCGCTCCGATCCTCGGCTGACAAAAGGCACGCGGCGCGGCTGGTTCTACCAAATGTACGCGCCCATGTCGACGCTGCTGAATGTCCGCGATACCGGCCAGCTCGCGCACAACGATGTCGAGTTCAAGCTGCTGCAACAGCTCTGGCAGCAGCGCGGCGTGCAGATCGAGTCGGCGGTGTTTCAGTATCCGGGCGCGAACACGCCGCTCTCCTGGCATCTGACCGCCGAGCAGAAACAAGATATCGAGCGCTACTGGGCGGCAGAGCTGGCCGGCTGCCAGCAGCAGCAGAGCTGGGCCACAGTCAAGCAGTTTCTGCAAGGTGTGAATCAGCCGGTCGCCGGCAACTAGATCAATCTCAGATCCAGGCGATGGGTACGCTACCATGCATAGCTGCTGAGCGGCTGACAATACACCACGCGCAAAAAAGAGCGCGGAGCCATATTTTTGTGGCTCCGCGCTCAACGTATCGGCCTATTCGCGGCTCACGCTAGCGGCGCTGGCTGAAGCTGCGCTCATCGTCGGCTTGAGATACGACTCGATGACCTCGATGTGTCGCCCCGAGCGCTGGTAGGCCAGAAAATGCTGCTGCATGTGCCGAACGTTCTCGCGGTAGCGTGGCTGTTGCAGTACATGCGCGATCTTGGCGGCGATCGTCGCGCTGGTATCGTTGTGGATATCGCCGCGTACGCCCAGGCCATGATAGATCACGCGCGCCGAGTTGCCCGGCTGATCCGAGCTGCGCGCATAGACGATCATCGGCACACCCAGCAGGATGCACTCTTTGATCGAGTTCGCGCCGCCATGGTTGATCATCAGATCTGCGCGGCGCAGCACTTGCAGCTGTGGCACGAACGGCAAGATATGCACGTTGGGCAGCTGCGGATCGAGCGCTGCGCTGTCGATGCCGCGACAAACCGACATGATCAGCGTGTAGTCGGGCCGATCGCGAAAAACCTCGATCACCCGCCGCAGAAAATCTTCCTCGTAGCCGCCTTTCGTCCCGATCGTGCCGATCGAGCAGAAGATCAGCTTGCTGTCGTCGTTGATGCGCGACCAGTCGAAGGGCTCTTCCTGGCGGTCGAGATCCACGCACGGCCCAATGTAGTGCACGTTGGCGCGTACCGGCTGCGCGCGCGGAAAGTCGAACTCCTCGCTGTGCAGCACGATCTCCGGCACATTGGCGAGATTGAAGTCATACGAGAGCGGCCTGGTTGCCCACTCGCGCTCGATCGGAAAGCTGTTCTGCCGGGAGATCAGCTTGGTCAAACTGTAGGGTGAGTAGCCGACCAACTGCCGGCTGACGAACATCCTGAAGCGATAGCCGAGGTAGATCGTACGCAGATTCAGCCACGATAGCTGGATCAGCCGCCGCGACCAAAAGTTGTCGCGTGGGATCAGCCGCGAGATGTAGGGCGGCACTAGCGGATCGGGATCGAGCAGCGGCTTGGTGCTCAGCGCCAGCGCCGGAATACGATGCGGATAGAACGGGATCGCATAGATCAGATAGAAGGGATCAAAGATCAGCAGGTCGGGCTTGAGCTGATGCACCAGCTCGTCGGTCATGACCGGAATATCTTTGATGCCCGCCAGCGTTTCTTGCGCGGCCTGACGCAGCGTGTGCCGCTGCCGCAGCAGGCGGCGCAGCGGCTGGTCGATCGGCAGATCGCGAATGTAGGGGAGGCTTTGGAAGGCAAAGCCTTGCGCGGCGATCTTGGGCCGTGTTGCTTCGCTGCCGACGTAGGTCACATTGTGACCGCGCTTGCGCAGATCGCCGGCGAGCTTGAACGTTGCGTTGAGATGTCCCGTAAAGTTCGCCATCACAAAGACAATATTCGCCAA